>CAZQGA010000068.1:0-9134 GCA_964592735.1 uncultured Chromatiaceae bacterium
TGCTCGTCCAACTCGACAACCGCGAGATCAGCGCGGCGCTGGCCCTCGCGCAAGCCTCCCTCCAGCAGAGCAGCAGCCAGTACGAGCGCAGCCTGCCACTCGCCAGAACCGGCATCCTCTCGGCTTCGCAGATCGAGGAGATCGAGGCCAAAATGAAGATGGACCAGGCGCAGGTGCGTTCCGCCCGTGCCCGGCTCGAAGACACGGCGATCCGCGCACCCTTCGCCGGTACCGTCGGCCTGCGCAAAGTCAGCATCGGCGATCTCGTCGGCCCCAGCAGTGTCATCACCACGCTGGACGACACCCGGGAAATCCGCCTCGAATTTTCGGTGCCCGAGCTGTTCCTCGGTGAACTCAGCACCGGCATGACGATTCGCGCGCAGAGCAGCGTCTATCCGGAGCAGGCCTTCAGCGGACGCGTCAGCACCATTGATTCGCGGGTGGATCCTGTCACCCGCACCATCACCGTCGTCGCCGTCATCGCCAACCAGGATGGGCGCCTGAAGCCCGGCATGTTCCTCACGGTCGCGCTGGAGCGCAGCCGCCGTGGCGTCCTCATGGTCGCCGAAGAAGCGCTTTCACCCCGGCAGGGCAAGCAGTATGTCTACCGCATCGAGGCCGGCCGGGCCGTCGAACACGAGGTCGAGATCGGCGCCCGGTCGCCCGGACTGGTGGAGATCCGCCGGGGGCTTGCCGCTGGCGACCTGATCGTCACCGAGGGAATCCAGCGGCTGCGTGACGGCATACCCGTCGAAATCCTGCAGGGCGGCTGAGGGCAGACAGCATGTGGCTTTCAGACACCTCCGTACAACGCCCGGTATTCGCGGCGGTCATCAGCCTGCTGCTGGTCATCACCGGCCTGATGGCGCTCGACCGCCTGCCGGTGCGTGAGTATCCGGAAATCGATCCCACAGTGGTCTCGGTCGATACCTTTTACCGGGGAGCTTCCGCCGAGGTCGTCGAGCGGCAGATCACGCAGGTCCTCGAAGACCAGGTAGCCGGGATTGCGGGTGTGCAGAAACTCACCTCCGGCAGCCAGGATGAACGCTCGGTCATCACCGTGGAGTTCAGCCCTGACCGCGATCCGGACGGTGCCGCCAACGACGTACGCGAACGCATCTCGCGTGTCATTGGCAGGCTTCCGGACGAAGCCGATCCGCCGCAGATCACCAAGCAGGACGCTGGCATGGAGTCGACGCTCTACGTCAACGTCTCCAGTTCCAGCCGCTCGATCATGGAGATCACGGACTTCGTGCGGCGCTACCTGGACGACAGGATTTCCGTCATCGATGGCGTCGCCATGGTGCGCGTGACCGGTGCCCGGCAATACGCCATGCGCATCTGGCTCGACCGCAATGCCCTGGCAGCCCGCGGGATAACCGTGCAGGACATCGAAGCTGCACTGCGCAGCGAGAACGTCGAGATTCCCTCCGGGCGCATCGAATCCCACCAGCGGGAATTCAGCCTGCGTACCGACACGGGCCTGTACACCGTTGCAGACTTCGCCGCCCTGGTGATCGGCCACAGCCCGGACAACCGCGTCATCCGTCTGGGTGATGTCGCCGAGATCCGCCTCGAGGCCGAGGACGACCGCTACCTGTCACGCTCGGACGGCACCCCTGGCATCAGCCTCGGCATCGTGCCGCAATCGAAGGCCAACGTGCTGGCCGTGAACCAGGCCGTCATCAATGAAATCGAGCACATCAAGACGACGCTGCCTGCGGACATCAGCATCGACGTCAACGTCGACTTCTCGATCTTCATTCGTGAGCAGCTGAAGGAGGTCCTGCAGACCCTGGCCGTCGCCCTTGCCATGGTCCTGGTGGTGATCTTCTCCTTCCTCGGTTCCCTGCGCGCGACCATCATCCCGGCCGTGACCATTCCCGTGGCGATCATTGCCTCGTTCCTCGTCATGGCGGTCATGGGCTATTCGGTCAATACCCTGACCCTGCTCGGCACCATCCTCGCCATCGGGCTGGTGGTGGACGATGCCATCGTGGTGCTGGAAAACATCGTGCGGCGCATGGAACTCGGACAGCCGCCCCTGCTGGCCGCGATCGACGGCACACGTGAAATCGGCTTTGCGGTGATCGCCACGACCGCCGTGCTAGTGGCCGTATTCGTGCCCATTTCCTTCATGAAGGGCAACGTCGGCCAGTTGTTCACCGAGTTTGGCATCACACTGGCGGCAGCCATCGCCTTCTCCGGCCTGATTTCGCTGACACTGGTGCCGATGCTGGCCTCGAAGCTGTTCGCAGGCGGCATTCGCCACCAGCCGCTGGCTGCGGCCATCGACCGCTTCTTCAAGCGCGTGGCAGCGGCCTACCAGCGGGCACTCGGCCCCGTGGTGCGGCGGCCCTGGCTGGCCGTCGCGGCACTGGGTGGAGTGGCCGCCATCGGCACCCTGCTGTTCATGCGCCTGCCTTCGGAGTACGCGCCCACCGAAGACCGCGGCATGATCGTGGTCATGTTGCGGGGTCCGGAAGGAGCTACCCCGTCCTATATGGATCGGCAACTGCGGCTCGTCGAACGCGTCCTCGCCCCCTACGTAGAAGCCGGGACCGCCCGGCGTGTCGTCTCCCGGACCGGCATGTGGGGCGTTGGCGGGGACATCAGCTCCGGCTTCATCTACATACCGCTCAGCCCCTGGGATGAACGCTCCGTCTCCTCACCCGTAGCGGCCCAGGAAATTCGCCGCAAGCTCGATCGCATCCCCGGCATCACCTCGCAGGTCTTCCTGCCACCCAGCCTCGGCGTGCGTGGCGGGGGCCAGCCCCTGCAAGTGGTACTCGGCGGCACCAGCTACGAAGAGCTGGTGCAATGGCGTGACAAAATCATGGATCGTGTCCGGCGGGACAACCCGCGCATCGTCGGCCTGCGCTCGGACTTCTTCGAGCAGAAGCCCAAGATCAGTGTCGCTGTCAACCGGGAGCGTGCCTCCGATCTCGGCGTCTCCGTCACTGCCGTGGGCCGCACCCTGGAGACGATGCTCGGCTCACGCATTGTCACGACCTTCGTCGATCGCGGCGAGGAATACAACGTGGTGCTGCAGGCCAACCCGGAAGATCGCGCCAGCCCCGCGGACCTGGGTGACATCTACGTGCGCTCGGCAACCTCAGGCCAGCTGGTGCCTCTGGCGAGCCTGGTGACGCTGCACGAATCAGCCGGCCCACGCGAGTTCAAACGCTTCAACCGGTTGCGCGCGATCACCCTGATCGGCGGGCTGGTGCCCGGCTATTCCCTGGGCGATGCGCTCGATTACATGGACAAAATCATTGCCGAGGAACTGCCGCCGGAGGCGCGTGTCGACTATGACGGCGAGTCACGCGAGTTCCGCAGCACGGGCAACGCCATCTACTTCACGTTCATGCTGGCGCTGCTGATCTGCTTCCTGGTGCTGTCCGCCCAGTTCGAGAGCTTCCGCCACCCGCTGATCGTCATGCTGACGGTACCACTGGCCATTGCCGGCGGCCTGCTCGGGCTCTGGCTGGTTGGCTCATCCATCAATGTCTACAGCCAGATCGGCGCGATCATGCTCATCGGCCTTGCCGCGAAGAATGGCATCCTGATCGTCGAATTCGCCAACCAGCTGCGTGACCGTGGCGTGGAATTCACCGAGGCGATCATCTCGGCGGCGACGATCCGGCTGCGACCCGTGGTCATGACCAGCCTCTGCACGGCCTTCGGCGCCCTGCCCCTGCTGCTGGCGGCCGGCGCCGGCGCCGAGTCACGCCGCACCCTCGGCGCCACGGTGTTCTTTGGCGTGATGGTGTCGGTGTTCCTGACCCTGTTTGTCATCCCGGCGATCTACACGCTGCTCGCCCGCAAGACGCAGTCGCCGGAACACATCGCGCGGCAGGTCGAGGCACTGAAGCAGGCGACGCCAACAGCGGCCTCTGGTCAGCCAGCTGCTGAGGCGCAGCGGCAGTCATAGTCAACCGTACCGCGAGCGGCGGCCAGAGCAACCAGCATCCAGGAAAACAAAAAGGCCGGTCTACATGACCGGCCTTTTCACTTTCGGCGCGTGGCTTTTTGCAGCCCGCTACTTGGCCGATTCGGCCTTGGGCTTCTCCGGCTGGTCCATCAGCATCACGAGGGCCATCGGTGCGGCATCACCGGCGCGATAACCCATCTTGAGGATGCGCAGGTAGCCGCCCGGGCGATTCTTGAACCGCGGGCCGAGCTCGTTGAAGAGCTTGGTCACGCCATCCCGGTCACGCAGGCGGTCGAATGCCAGGCGCCGGCGCGATACGGCATCCTGCTTTGCGAGCGTGATGAGCGGCTCCACGACCCGGCGCAGTTCCTTGGCCTTGGGTACGGTGGTGCGCACCGTCTCATGACGGATCAGCGAGGCGGCCATGTTACGGTACATGGCCGTGCGGTGGCTGCTCTTGCGGCCGAGGATCCGGCCGGCCTTCTTGTGTCGCATGACTGTTCTTTCCTAGTGCGAAGCGCGATGCTCAGGCGGCTTTTTCGTCGCGTACCAGCCCGGCAGGCGGCCAGCCCTCGACGCGCATGCCCAGTGCGAGGCCGTGGCTTTCCAGCACTTCCTTGATCTCGGTGAGGGACTTTTTGCCCAGGTTCGGCGTACGCAGCAACTCCACTTCCGTACGCTGCACCAGGTCGCCGATGTAGTTGATGTTCTCGGCCTTCAGGCAGTTCGCCGAGCGCACCGTGAGCTCCAGCTCGTCGACGGGCCGCATGAGGATCGGGTCGATCTGTGTCTCGATCGCGGCAGCGCCTGCCTCGTCCTTGCCCCGCAGTTCGACGAAGACCTCAAGCTGATCGGTGAGGATATTGCCAGCGCGGCGCACAGCCTCCTCGGCATCGATCGTACCGTTGGTCTCGACATCCAGGATCAGCTTGTCCAGGTTCGTGCGCTGCTCGACGCGAGCCGCCTCAACGTTATAGTTGACGCGGCGGATCGGACTGAAGGACGCATCGAGCTGCAGCCGTCCAATGGGCCCCGATGACTGCCCCTCGAAGTTGAGCCGCTGTGCAGCCGGACGATAGCCGCGGCCGCGCTCGATGGTGAGCATCATCTTCAGCTCGCCGGCACTGGTCAGGTTGGCAATGACCAGATCCGGATTGACGATTTCGACGTCGTGGTCGACGGCAATATCACGGGCGCGTACCGGGCCCGAGCCCTTCTTCGACAGGCTGAGTTCCGTCCGGTCACGACTGTGCATGCGGATGGCCAGCTGCTTGAGGTTGAGAAGGATCTCGACCACGTCTTCCTGCACACCCTCGATGGCGGTGTACTCATGGAGCACACCCTCCATCTCCACCTCCGTGACGGCGGCACCCGGCATGCTCGAAAGCAGAATGCGCCGCAGCGCATTGCCAAGCGTGTGGCCAAAGCCACGCTCGAATGGCTCGATGATGATCCGTGCACGAGTAGCGCTTTCGGGGACAACCGAAACCTTGCGCGGCTTCAGGAATTCACTGATGGTGTCAGGCACTGGCATGCGCCTCCCGTTTACTTGGAGTAGAGCTCGACGACGAGGTTTTCGTTGATGTCAGGGAGGATGTCCTCCCGAGCCGGCACCTGCTTGAAGATGCCAGCCATTTTCTGCTCATCAACACTGACCCATTCCGGGAAACCAACCTGGGCGGCCATCGCCAAGGCTCCCTGGATGCGGGTCTGCTTCCGGGCCTTCTCACGAATCTCCACGGTGTCACCCGCCGAGACCTGGTAAGACGGAATATTCACGATCTTGTTGTTGACCAGCACGGCACGGTGACTCACCAGCTGGCGGGCCTCCGCACGCGTGGCAGCGAAGCCCATGCGATACACGCAGTTGTCCAGGCGACCCTCGAGGATTTTCAACAGGTTCTCGCCCGTGGAACCCTTCATCTGGGTGGCCCGCTTGTAGTAAGTGCGGAACTGGCGCTCGAGGACACCGTACATCCGGCGCAGCTTTTGCTTCTCGCGCAACTGCAGGCCGTAGTCGGACAGCCGGCCCTTGCGGGCACCCTGCGCGGCTCCGGGGGGCGATTCGAGTTTGCACTTCTGCTCGAGCGGCTTCACGCCACTCTTCAGGAACAGGTCGGTGCCCTCCCGGCGGGAAAGCTTGCAACTGGGTCCGAGATATCTGGCCATGCGTAACTACCTTTTAGACGCGCCGCTTCTTGGGCGGGCGGCAGCCGTTATGCGGGATCGGGGTGACGTCCTCGATATTGGTGATCTTGAAGCCCACTGCGTTGAGTGAGCGTACGGCCGATTCCCGGCCTGGCCCGGGGCCCTGGACGCGCACCTCGAGGGACTTCACACCGTACTCCTGCGCGGCAACCCCGGCCTTTTCAGCCGCCACCTGCGCCGCGAAAGGCGTGCTCTTGCGCGAGCCGCGGAAACCGCAGCCGCCCGCCGACGCCCAGGACAGGACGTTGCCCTGACGGTCGCTGATCGTCACGATCGTATTGTTGAAGGATGCATGCACGTGGGCGATGCCATCGACGACGTGCTTCTTGACCTTCTTGCGGGCCTTCTGCGACCCGGTTCCTTGCTGGTTGCTCATGTTTGCTCGTGGCTCCGCCTGCAGGCGTTATTTCTTGATGGCGCGCCGCGGGCCCTTGCGGGTGCGGGCGTTGGTGCGGGTGCGCTGGCCACGCACTGGCAGGCCCTTGCGGTGGCGCAGGCCACGGAAGGTGCCGAGATCCATGAGGCGCTTGATGCTCATGGACACCTGACGTCGCAGATCGCCCTCCACGGGGAAGTGGCCGATTTCCACGCGCAGCCGCTCGACCTCTGGTTCCGTGAGGTCTTTCACCTTGGAATCCGGGGGAATGCCGGTGGCCTCACAGAGTTGTGCGGCCCGGCTGCGCCCGACGCCGTAGATGCTGGTCAGGGCGATCACCACATGCTTGTTCGCCGGAATATTGATGCCCGCTATACGCGCCATCGATAGGTTCTCCGATGCTCTCTTCAATAACCGCCGGGATCAGCCCTGGCGCTGCTTGTGCCGTGGATCCGAACAGATTACCCGGACGCTGCCGTTGCGCCGGATGACCTTGCAGTTCCTGCAGATCCGCTTGACTGATGGCCGAACTTTCATGCTTAACTCCCGCTTCTCTCTCTTGGGTGCCAGCCCGCGCCTCAGCGGATCTGGCCGGCGCGGCCATAGCCGCGCAGATTGGCCTTCTCAAGCAGGCCCTTGTACTGATGGGACATCATGTGTGCCTGCAACTGCGCCATGAAATCCATGGTGGCAACGACGATGATCAGCAGCGAAGTACCGCCAAAATAAAACGGCACCCTCCAGTAGGTGATCATAAGCTGCGGCAGCAGACAGACAATCGTGATGTAAAGTGCGCCCCAAAACGTCAGGCGCGTCAGCACCTTGTCTATGTACTCTGCAGTCTGCTGCCCGGGCCGGATGCCCGGCAGGAAGGCACCGGAGCGCTTGAGGTTGTCTGCCGTCTCGCGCGAGTTGAACACCAGCGCGGTATAGAAAAAGCAGAAAAACAGGATCATGGCGCCGTACAGCAGATCATACATCAACTGGCCAGGCGAAAGCTCGGCAGCAATAGTCTGCAGCCAGCCCATGCTCTGGCTGGTGCCAAACCAGCTGGCGATCGTGGCCGGAAACAGGATGATGCTTGAGGCAAAGATCGGCGGAATCACCCCGGACATGTTGAGCTTGAACGGCAGGTGGGTGGCCTGCCCGGCATAGACGCGTCGCCCCTGCTGGCGCTTGGCGTAATGCACAGGGATGCGTCGCTGTGCCCTCTCGATGAACACGACGACGGCGGTAACGCCCAGGACCAGCGCGATCAGCAGCATCACCAGCAGCACGGAGAGCTCGCCGGTATTGGCCAGCTCCAGGGTACTGCCAATGGCGGAAGGCACACCGGAAACGATGCTAGCCAGGATGATCATCGTGATGCCGTTACCGATACCCCGCTCAGTCATCTGCTCACCAAGCCACATGAGGAAGATGGTGCCGGTGACCAGGGTAACGGTGGCAGTAAACAGGAAGCTGAAACCCGGGCTGAGGGCAAGGCCCTGGTTCTGCAGGGCAACTGCCGCACCGACCGACTGCACGAGCGCAAGCAGTACGGTGCTGTACCGGGTCCACTGCATGATCTTGCGACGGCCCGCCTCGCCTTCCTTCTTCACGAGATTGAGCGAGGGCACGACCGAACTCGCCATCTGCAGGATGATGGAGGCGGAGATGTAGGGCATGACGCCCAGTGCAAACATGCTCATGCGTTCCAGGGCACCGCCCGAGAACATGTTGAACATGGACAGGATGGTGCCTGACTGCTGCTCGAAAAAGCGGACCAGCGCCTGCGGATCGATGCCCGGGACGGGAATGAACGTGCCAATGCGATAGACGATGAGCGCACCGGCCAGGAAAAGCAGGCGCTGCCGCAATTCGGCAAAACGCGTCGCTTCCGCCAGCGCCGCAGCCGGATTGACCAGACCTCCCTTAGCCACGAATGTGCCTCGCCTTAACCATATTGCCGCCCCTGAACAGGATCGACCTCAACTCATTCCTGGATGGAGCCGCCCGCGGCCTCGATGGCCTTGCGGGCTCCCGCCGTCAGGCCCAGCCCACGCACATGGACCGGCTTTGCCAGGACGCCTGAGACGATGACCTTCACACGCAGCGCCTGCTGGGGCACGATCCCGGCGCGCTTCAGCGCTTCCAGATCGATCACCTCGTCAGCCGGAACCGCCAGTTCGTGCAGGCGCACTTCGGCGGTCTCCGCGGCCTTGGCGGAGACAAAACCGATCTTCGGCAGCCGGCGCTGCAGGGGCATCTGGCCGCCCTCGAACCCGACCTTGTGATAGCCACCGGCGCGTGCACGCTGGCCCTTGTGGCCGCGGCCGCAGGTCTTGCCCTGGCCAGCGGAAATACCGCGGCCCACACGCTTGGGCGCCTTGCGGCTGCCCGGCTTCATGTCGTTCAGACGCATCATGCCTCCTCGACCTGCAGGAGATAAGCCACCCTGCCGATCATGCCCCGGTTTTCCGGCGTATCAGCCACCACCACAGACTGGCGGATCTTGCGCAGCCCCAGGCCCGTTACGCAGGCACGATGCGCAGCGACCCGGCCGAACGGGCTCTTCACCAGCGTAACCTTGATCTTTTTAGCGGCGGCCATGGCCTCAACCCCGGATTTCGCTGA
>CAZQGA010000069.1:0-3032 GCA_964592735.1 uncultured Chromatiaceae bacterium
ACATGAGCCCGCAGATGCGCCGCATCCTGGCGGCCTCGGGCCAGAGCCTGCCGGAAGCCCATCCCGTGCTCGAGGTCAACCCCGGCCACCCGCTGGTGGCGCGGCTGGCGGCGGAGCAGGACGAGGCGCGCTTTGCGGATATTTCCCGCGTGCTGCTTGACCAGGCGACCCTGGCGGAAGGCCGGACGCTGGCGGATCCGGGTGACTTCGTCCGGCGACTGAACCGCCTGCTTACGGGCTGAGGTTGCCGGGCGCCTGGCAGCGCTGTTCGCAGGCCGGTTCCGCGTTGTGCTCGACCTGCAGCGTGGTGTGGCCGATGCGGAAGCGCTGCGCCAGGCCGCTGGCGACTTCATGCAGGAAATGGCTGTCGGCTTCGTCGCCAGGCATGACGAGGTGCGCGGTCAGGGCGGTTTCCGTCGTGCTCATCGCCCAGATGTGCAGGTCGTGGATGCCGATGACCCCTGGCAGGCCTTCGAGGTATCTGCGGACCTGATGGGGATCGATGCCCTTCGGTACCGCATCGAAAGCCAGGTCCGTAGCCTCCAGCAGTACCGCCCAGGTGCTCCAGACGATGATGCCGACGATCGCCAGGCTGATGACCGGGTCGAGCCACATCCAGCCGGCGGTCATCACGCCGATGCCGCCCAGCACGACACCGACCGAGACGCCGGCATCACCGGCCATATGCAGGAATGCAGCGCGGACATTGATGTCGTCATGGCGCCCGGCGGCAAACAGCCAGGCGGTTGCGCCGTTGATCAGTACGCCCGCGGCTGCGACGCCGATCATGATGTCGCCGGCCACGGGCGCCGGTGTCTGCAGTCGCAGCACTGATTCCCAGGCGATCGCACCCATCGCCACCAGCAGGAGGAGCGAGCTGACCAGGGAAGAGAAGATCGTTCCGCGCCGGAAGCCGTAAGTGCGGTGTGGTGTTGGTTGCCGTTTCGCCAGCCGGATCGCGCCCCAGGCGAGAATCAGGCTCAATACGTCGCTCAGGTTGTGGCCGGCATCGGCAATCAGGGCCATGGATTCCGCCAGCAGGCCAAAGCCGAACTCGATCAGCACGAAGGCGAGATTGAGTGAGATGCCGATGATGAAAGCCCGGTTCAGTTGCTCGGGCGGCGGGTGGTGATGACCATGACCGTGGTTGTGGTCGTGGTCGTGGTCATGGTCGTCCCCGGTGCGGTGTGTGTGGTCGTGGGTATTCATGATGCGGCTGCGTGATGGTGCCGGAACTCTTCAGGGTCGGGCGGCCGGCAGGGGCAGGGCGGTCCGGCTGAGTACGGTACGCAGCACAAAACTCGAGTGCACGCCGGTCACGCCCTCGATACGGGTGATCTTGTTGAGGAGCAGTGCCTGGTAGGCGTCCATGTCGGTCACGAGGACCTTGAGCTGGTAGTCGGCCGCCTGCCCGGTGATGAGCAGGCACTCGAGAACCTCGGGCAGCCGCGCCACGGTTTTCTCGAAGGACGCGAAACGGTCTGGCGTGTGGCGGTCCATGGAGATGTGGACGAGTGCGGTCAGGCTGAGCCCGAGCTTGCGTGCATCGACCAGGGCCCGGTAGCCGATGATGACGCCAGCATCCTCCAGTGCGCGCACGCGCCGCAGGCAAGGCGAGGGTGACAGGCCGATCCGTTCCGCGAGTTCCTGGTTGCTCAGGGCGGAATTCTCCTGGAGTGCCTCGAGGATTTGCCGATCGTAGCGGTCCAGGTGGATCACGCCACCTCCAGCGTGCATCAATGGGGATTAGCATAGCGCAAAAATGGATAATTGCGCAATTTCATGCTTTCATCAGCCGCAGAGATGCCTGATTTTGCAATCCGGTGCCCGGGGGGGACGGCTAAGGTGGCTGCAGTCGATCCATGGGGATCCGCAGGAGTCTTGTGCATGTCGCCCGTGAGCCGCTATCAGCCGTTCCCGCCCGTTGCCCTTCCAGATCGCCGCTGGCCGGGCCAGACCATCACCCGTGCACCCGCCTGGCTCAGCACGGATCTGCGTGACGGCAACCAGGCGCTGTTCGAGCCCATGGGCGTGGAGCGCAAGCTGCGCATGTTCCGCATGCTCTGTGACATCGGTTTCAAGGAAGTCGAGGTGGGCTTCCCATCAGCCTCGCAGACCGAGTTCGACTTCGTGCGCAACCTGATCGAAGGCGGGCTGGTCCCCGCTGACGTCACCATCGGGGTGCTGACCCAGGCCCGTGAGCCGCTCATCCGGCGCACGATTGAGTCACTGCGCGGTGCGCACCGTGCCATCGTGCACGTCTATACCGCGACTTCCCCCATGTTCCGGGAGACCGTGTTCGGCATGAGCCAGGCCGAAGTGGTGGATATGGCGGTGTCGAGCGTACGGCTGATCCGCCAGCTCTGCGATGAACAGCCGGGCACCGAGTGGGTGCTCGAGTACAGCCCGGAGACCTTCTCGGCCACGGAGCTGGAATTCTCGCGGGAAATCTGTGATGCCGTGGTGGCGGCCTGGGGTGCCACCCCGCAGCGCAAGGTGATCCTCAATCTCCCGGCCACCGTCGAGATGGCAACACCCAACGTCTATGCGGATCAGGTGGAATGGATGCACCGCCATCTCGCGCGGCGCGATTCGGTGATCATCAGCGTGCATCCCCACAACGACCGGGGCACGGCCGTGGCCGCCGCCGAACTCGCCCTCATGGCGGGTGCCGAGAGGGTCGAGGGCTGCCTGTTCGGCAATGGCGAACGCACAGGTAACGTCGATCTCGTGACGCTGGCGCTCAACCTGCGCACGCAGGGCGTGGAGCCGGGGCTCAGCTTCACCGATATCGATGCCGTGGCGCGGACCTACGAGGCCTGTACGCAGCTTCCGGTGCATCCACGCCATCCCTACGTCGGCGATCTCGTGTTCACGGCTTTCTCCGGGTCGCACCAGGACGCCATCCGCAAGGGCATGGCTGCGCATCGCGCGGACGGCTTCTGGAGCGTACCCTACCTGCCGATCGATCCGGCCGACCTCGGCCGCACCTACGACTCGCTGGTACGGGTCAACAGCCAGTCGGGCAAAGG
>CAZQGA010000069.1:3042-9106 GCA_964592735.1 uncultured Chromatiaceae bacterium
CCTGCTCGAGATGTCGCGCGGCGTGGTCATGCCGCGCCGGATGCAGGTGGAGTTCAGCAGCGCCGTCCAGCGCCTGGCCGAGACCACGGGATCGGAGGTCTCGGCCGAGCAGATCTGGCGGCTGTTCAGTGCAGAATACCTCGATCAGACCGAACCCGTGCACTATGCAGGCCACCATCTTTTCGAGCGCGGCAACCAGCAGGGCGTGCGGTTGACGGTGACGGTCAACGGCACGCAGCGGGTGCTGGAGGGCATGGGCAACGGCCCCATCGATGCAGCCATCGCCGCACTGGGTGTGCCGCTGCAGGTGCGCTCCTATGAGGAGCGTTCGCTCAACCAGGGCGCTGACTCGCGTGCCCTGGCCATCATCGAGATGGCCCTGCAGGGTGTGGCCGGCAGCACCTTCGGTGCGGGAATCGATGCCAATATCGTCACCGCGTCCATCCGTGCGCTTGTCGCCGGCCTTAATCGTGTGCTCGTGCGGCTTGGCCGGGAGGAGTGCGACCGGGTGCTCGGCGAGTTGTCGATTCCGGCAGCCGTGGCCGGCCGGGTCGCCTGACAGGCTGCAGCCCCCGGGTGGCAGGAACCACACGGGGGCTGATATACCGGTTGCGGGCGACGCTACGGTAAACTTGCAGCTCCCCTTCACGAACACCACAACGGACCCCGGACCCATGCATTCTGTCGAATCCCTCGCGGCACTGGTTGGCCAGACGCCGCTGCTCGAGATCAAGTACCGCTTCAATGGGCAGCCCCGCCGGGTGTTCGCGAAGTACGAGATGATGAACATGACGGGCAGCGTCAAGGACCGCATGGCGCTGCACATCCTGCGGCGCGCGCAGCAGCGCGGTGAGCTCAAGCCCGGTGACTTCATCGTCGAGGCCACCAGTGGCAATACCGGCATTTCCTTTTCAGCGATCGGCCGGGCGCTGGGGCACCGCGTGCGCATCTACATGCCGGACTGGATGAGCCACGAGCGGGTGCTCCTGATGCATAGCCTGGGTGCCGAGGTGGTGCCGGTATCCAAGGCCCAGGGCGGTTTCCTGGGCTCGATCCAGCTGACGCGGGATTTCGCTGCCGAGCAGGCGAACACCTACCTGCCACGGCAATTCGACAACCCTGACAATGTCGAGGCGCATGAGGTGATGACCGGCCCGGAGATCGAGGCGCAGCTCGCGAAATTCGGCGTCGAGGCGGATGCCTTCGTGGCCGGCGTGGGCACCGGGGGCACCGTCATGGGTGTCGGCCGTTACCTGCGGCGCAAGGCGCGCCAGGTGAAGGTCCATCCGCTGGAGCCGGCCAATTCCCCGACCCTGCGCACCGGCAAGAAAGTCGGGGCGCACCGCATCCAGGGCATCAGTGACGAATTCATTCCGTCCATCGTCAACCTGGCCGAGCTCGATGCCGTCGTCGACGTCTGGGATGGTGATGCCATCCTCATGGCCCAGGCGACCTGTCACCGGCTCGGCCTCGGCCTGGGCATTTCTTCGGGAGCCAACCTGCTCGGTGCGATGCGGCTCGTCGAGGAGATGGGGCCGGATGCGGTCGTGGTGACGGTGCTCGCAGACTGCAACAAGAAGTACCTGTCCACGGCGCTGGCTTCCGCCGAGCCGCCACAGGATGGTTACCTCACACCGCAGGTACAGCTCCTCGGCGTCGCCGGCGTGCGCTGACGCCGGGCCCTCATTCCTTGCACGGTACCCACCGGCTTCCCTGATCTGCAGATGGCCCACCACCACGCCCCAGCCCGGGAAGCGCTGAATATTGCCGGCCCAGCCGGCATGCTCGAGGCACTGCTGGAATTTCCCGATGGCGGGCAGTTCGACCGGGTCGCCGTGATCTGCCACCCGCACCCCCTGCACCAGGGGTCGATGCTGAACAAGGTGGTGCATACAGTCTCACGGGCGATGCTCGATCTCGGCATGCCGGTGCTGCGCTTCAACTTCCGCGGTGTCGGCGCCAGCGAAGGTCAGTACGCCGAGGGCGGCGGGGAGGTTGACGATGCACTGGCGGCCTGCGCCTGGGCGCGCGCGCGCTTTCCCGGCTGCGGCTTGCTGCTGGCAGGTTTTTCCTTCGGTGCCATGGTGGCTTGCGCGGCAGCCGTCGTGGTACGACCGGTACATCTGCTGGCCATCGCGCCGCCGGTGGAGCGTACCCGCCGACTGCTGGCCGGGCGTCACCCCGCAGTGCCCTGGCTGGTGGTGCAGGGCGAAGCTGATGGCGTGGTGCCGAGTGGCGAGGTGATCGACTGGGTGGCGGAACTGGCACCGCCACCGGAACTGGTGGTGCTGCCGGACGTCGACCATTTTTTTCACGGCAGCCTGACTCAGTTGCGTGAGGTGCTGGTGAGTCGCCTCGCACCCGGCCCTGCGTGATTCCCGGCCTGCAGAAGCTGCTGCGCAAGGTGGCCGCGCAGCCGGGAGCGACACTGGGCGAGGACCAGGTGCCGCTTGCCATGGCTGCATTGCTGGTTGAGGCTGCACGCGCAGACGACGACATCAGGACTGAAGAGCTCCACGAACTCGGCAGCCTCCTGGCCCGGCGTCTCGACCTCGATCCTGCCGCTACGCAGGTCCTCGTGCAGCAGGCACGTACCGCCGTGGAGAATTCCGTGTCGCTCGATGAGTTCACCCGGCCGCTCAACCAATGCCTGGACTATGCCGGCAGGGCCGAAGTCATCCACATGCTCTGGTTCGTGGCAGGGGCGGACCGGCGCCTCGACAAGTACGAGGATTACCTCGTTGGCAAGATTGCCGAGCTGCTTTACGTGTCACGCGGTGACGTGCTGCGGTTGAAGCACGAAGCCTTGCAGCTGCGTCCGACAGGCGGGAGCGGCGACTGAGCGGCTGACTGTCCGCGCCTTACTGGCCGTAGAACGTTTGCGTGAATCGCAGCGTGAGCGGCGCACCCTCGTCCTCGGGAGTCGCCTCGATGCTGAACACCAGGGTCTCACCGCTGCTCACCGCGTAGTCGGCGACGTAATACACCGCCTCTCCCTCGCGAATCTCGCGCACCGCCGAATCCTTCACCTGGCCGGTGTCATTGGCCACCAGAGCCGTGACCTTCGCAGTCACCGGCTTGCCGGTGGTGCCCTCTGCTTTCTTCAGCACGGAGATGTTCAGGAGGGCGCGATTCTTGCTGCGGACGATGCCGTAGTCCTTGGCAATCTCCGGTGCAAGCTGGTCGGTGGAGAGTGCCGAGAAGTGCACGACGTAGGCGCCGAAGTCCTTCGAAGTGGTGCCGGCAGGCTCCGCCGCGGGTGCCGGTGCTGCGGTCTGGCTGCCGCCAGGGCCGGGCTGCGGGCTGCAGCCAGCCATCAACAGGACGCCGGCGATGGCGATGCAGAACGTGCGGATGCTGATGGACACGGCGACACCTCCGGTAGATCTGCATGGATCATAAACCAGCGGCGAAAGTGCGGGGCAGCTTTATTTGCTGCATCTGCCGCCCGCGGCCGCCCAATACCCGAGGACTGCCGGTGGCAGTTTTTCCGGGCTGTCAATACGAAACAGCTTGTCGCGGGCGCTTGCGCCTTGGAGCAGAGTGACACGTGAGATGCTCACGCCGAACAGTCCTGCAAGCAGTTCACGGGCCTGGGCATTGGCCTTGCCATCCGCGGGTGGCGCAGTGAGGTTGAGCTTCAGGCGCGATTCGTGCAGCCCGCCCGACCCCAGGCGTCGGGTTCGGGGCTGGACCCGCACGGGCAACAGCAGGGCATCACCGTCCCAGCGTCCGCAGGCGAGCACGGGTGGTGTGGCCACGCCGGGCTAGAAGGGCAGGCAGGCCAGGCCCACCAGGCCGAAGCCGGATGGAACCAGGCGGTTGATGAATTCGATGGCGAGCAGGGCAAAGACTGGCGACAGATCCAGTGCACCGAGCGGCGGGATGAAGCGACGGAACGGCGTCAGCAGCGGCTCGACGATGGCGGCGAGCAGCGCCATCGCCGGGTTGTAGCTCCGTGGGGCCACCCAGCTCATGATGACGTACACCAGCAAGAGCAGCGAGCAGGTGCGCAGCACCAGGTGCACCAGGCGCAGCATCCCGAGCACCATGACCTGCCCGGGTGTTGCGTGGCCGACGCAGGCGATGGCGATCAGCAGGCCGGTGCCGAGCACCTGCACCAGCAGCAGGACCGCTGCCGTGGCGGCATCGAGGCGTCCGGCTGCCGGAATGAGGCGACGTGCCGGCAGAACCAGCGGGTTGGTCGCCCGGAGGATGGCCTGTGCCAGCGGATTGCGGAAGTCCATGCGTCCCAGCCCGAGGACCAGGCGCAGCAGCAGTGCGATTACATACAGATCGAGCAGCGCCGAGATGACGAAAGTAAAAGCGTCCTGCATGCGTCAGTCTTCCATTTCTGCCTGTGACGTTCAGTGCCCGCCGCGCCCGAGTTCGCTGCTGCGGTCCCGGGCGGCCACCAGCGCGCGGTGCAGCGTCTCGTGGATTCCGGCCTGTTCCATGACGGCCAGCGCGGCGGCCGTCGTGCCACCCGGCGACGTCACGCTCCGGCGCAGGGCTGCGAGGTCCTGCGTCTCGTCTGCCGCAGCGCCCGCAGCGCCGAGCGCCGTCTGCCGCACCAGGGTCCGGGCTATGGCGGGGGACAGTCCGAGGCTCCTGGCACTTTCTTCCATGAGTTCCATGAGCAGGTAGAAGTAGGCCGGGCCGCTGCCCGATATGGCGGTGACGGCATCCATCAGCAATTCGTCCTCGATCCACAGCGCCTTGCCGGTGGTGGCAGCCAGTTCCAGCGCGAGCGTCCGCTGGCTGCTGCTGACGGTGGCGGAAGCGACCAGCACCGACATGCCGGCACCGATCAGCGCCGGCTGGTTGGGCATGACCCGAACTACTGCGGCCTGTGCGCCCAGGGCTGCGGTGATGCTGGCGATCGGCACGCCGGCAGCGACCGACATCAGGAGCTGGCCGGCTGGGCGTTCCTGGCCGGCGAGTTCCGCAAGCACCACCGGCATGATCTGCGGCTTTACGGCCAGTACCAGCACATCCGCCGTAACGGCCACTTCCGCATTGGCCGCTGCCAGCTTCACGCCGTGAGCCAGCCTGGCGAGCTGCTGGCGCTGGCTGTCGCTGGGTTCGGCCACGGCCAGTCGCGCCGCTGGCAGGCCGGCCCGGAGCAGGCCGCTGATGATGGCCTGGGCCATGTTGCCGCCGCCGATGAAGCCGATGTTCCGGTTGCCGATCGTCACTGCTGCAGTCCCCGCACTTGCGTTGTGCTCAAGCTGTCGTGGCTGGGCGGGCGCCAAACAGCGCGGTACCCGCACGCACCATCGTACTGCCTTCGGCGATGGCAATCCCGAGGTCGTCGGACATGCCCATGGAAAGGGTATCGAGGTCATGGCCCGCGGCCCGCAGGGCATCGAACAGGCCGCGTACGCGCCGGAATTCGACCCGTAATGCAGCCTCGTCGAGCCCGGCCAGTGGCATGAACATGAGGCCGCGCAGCCTGAGTCGCGGCAGGCCGGCCACCTGTGCCGCCAGGGTGGCCAGGCCTGCAGCCGGCACGCCGCCACGACCTGAGGCCGGCTCCGGCTGCACCTGCAGGCAGACCTGCAGCGCGCTGCCATGGAACGGACGCTGGCGCGACAACCGCTCGGCCAGGTGAAGGCTCGTCACGGTCTGGGCCCAGTCGAAATTCTCCGCCACCGCCCGGGTTTTGTTGGCCTGCATCGAACCAATGAAGTGCCAGCGCATGCCGTCATGCGATTGCGTGATCTTCGCCACGGCTTCCTGCACGTAACTTTCGCCAAAATCCGTGAGGCCCGCAGCCTGTGCCGCACGGATGACCTCGGGCGGCTGCGCCTTGCTCACTGCGACGAGGGTCACGGCGCCAGGATCACGCCCGGATTGCGCGCAGGCCTGGGCCATGCGTGCACGCAAAGCCGCGAGTCTTTCCGTGATTGCCATCACGGCCGGCGCCGGGTTGCTGCCTATACTCTGCGACACTGGCGCGCCGGACTTATGGCAAGTCCGGATTCTGCTGCGGACCGGGGCAAGGGCTTGAGCTGGGGACGAAAATGGCTGTCGACATCGCGCAGTTGCTCGCTTTCTCTGT
>CAZQGA010000070.1:0-9091 GCA_964592735.1 uncultured Chromatiaceae bacterium
GCGACTGCTCTACCAACTGAGCTACGCCGGCGCGGCGGCGAAGTATAGCAGCTTGACGGGGAACTCAACGGTCCTTGCGCGGCCGGACACGGATGATGACCTCGACGCTCTGCGCCTCGGTCGCGCGTGGCAGCGTGGGCAGGCGCGAGATCCGCAGGTCATCCGGGCCGATATCGGTCAGCTCACCGGTCTCTGCATTGTAGAAATGATGATGCGGACCGATGGTCGAGTCATACATGAGCCGGGCGGGATCCACGGCAATCTCGCGGATGAGGCCGCAGCGGGAAAACAGGTTGAGGGTGTTGTAGACCGTGGCCTTGGACACGCGCTGGCCCGCCTTGCGCAGGCTGGCGAGCAGCTGGTCGGCTGAAAAGTGGCAGGGATGATCAAGCACCAGCATGGCGATGTGCACCCGCTGCGCGGTCGGGCGTACGCCATGGCCGAGGAGTTGCGCGGTTACCCGCTCACGAAGTTCCAACTTGTGCTGCTCCCGCAGGAAAGACCCTGACTGGCATTCTAGTCGCCAGTCCCGCGCAGTGTAAACGCGCTGGGACTGCGGAAATCCCGTAATTCCCGCCAGAATCGGCGGCTGCCGCGTCGCCCGCCGGCGGCTAGGGTTCAGGGCATGGACGGTTCCGAGCACGGCCTGACCCTGCTGGAGATGCTGCTGGCGCTCGCCATCACTGCAACCCTGGCCGCCGTTGCCGTTCCGTTATGTCGCAGCCTGCTGCTCGAGGCGCACATGGTCGGCGCGGTGAACGGCCTGGTGCACGCCCTGCACCTGGCCCGCACCGCGGCGGCCAGCGGGGCGCGCGAGGTCGTCGTCTGCCGCAGCCTCGACACCCGGCGCTGCGCCACGGCCGGGGATTGGGCGAGCGGCTGGCTGGTCTTCGTCAACCGGGATGGCGATGACCCCGCCACGGTCGACCAGGGTGAGTCCGTACTCGCGGCCAGCGGGCCGCTTGCACAGGTCTCGATCCGCAGCAACCGCCGTGCCTACGCACTGCGCCCATTCGCCCAGCGGGCCACCAACGGCACCACAGTCTTCTGCGACAGCCGGGGTGCAGGCAGCGCGCGGGCCGTCATCGTCAGCTACAGCGGCCGGCCCCGGATCGCACGACGCGCCGCCGATGGCAGCCGCCTGGCATGCCCCGGCTGACCAGTCCCGCTTATCCTGCGATATGCGCCGCTCATCGGAACAAGCTGACCCCCGCCAGCCAGCGCGGCAGGATGGGAGGCGATGGGCAAGAAGCACCAAGAAGGCTTCACCCTCATCGAGCTCCTGGTGCTGATGATGGTGTTGGCAATGACGCTGGGACTGGGCATACCGGCGATGACCGGCTTGGTCGCGAACAACCGCATGACCGTGGCCGCCAATGACCTCGTGAGCAGCATCCGCGCCGCGCGCGCACAGGCCTCGAGCCGCAGTCTCACCGTCACCCTCTGCGCGAGCAGCAACTGGAATGCGCCCGCTCCGGGCTGCGATGCCGATGCACCTTTGCTCGACGGCTGGATCGTCTTCGAGGATGCCGATGGCAATGCCGGACGCGATGCGGGTGAAACGCTGCTCCAGGCCCACGGCCCCCTCGACGACCACATCCGCCTGCAGGCGCGCAGCAGCACCGACGGCGATGCCCCACAGTTCCTTGCCTTTCGCGCCGACGGCTTCCCCGCCGGAATCGGCGGGCACAGCGGAATCCGCAACATCCAGCTCTGTGACGCGCGCGGCAACCGCGACACCGGCGGCGGCCGCGCTGCGGGACGCTGGATCAGCATCAGTCCCACCGGCCAGATCGCACTGGTCAACCAGGTCAGCCGCCTGCAGTCGTCGTCCAACCCGCTGGGAGGCTGCTGAACATGGGCATGCAACGCGCCAGCGGCGGCTTCAGCCTGATCGAAGTGCTGGTTGCACTGGTCGTCATGGCCGTTGGCCTGCTCGGCATCGCCGGCCTGTACGTCGAAGGTCTGCGCGCCGGGCGCACCTCGGTCTACCGCAGCGCTGCCATCACCCTGGCCGGCGACATGGCCGACCGCATCCGCGCCAACCCGGGCGGAGCCTACGCCGGCAATGGCCCGGGCAGCGACATGAACTGTGTCAACGGCAGCGGCGACTGCAGCAGCGCAGACCTCTCAGCCGACGACTGGCACCGATGGATCAGCGATGTGCAGCGACGACTGCCGGTCGGCGCAACGGCAACGATCGAGCAGCAGGACCTCTCTCCGGTGACCCAGTATGTGATCACCCTGGCCTGGCCCGAGGCCGGGCAGGAGGCGCCGGCGAGTTATACGCTGGCGTTGCAGCTGTGAACCTGCGCCACAACGCCTGCGGCATGACCCTGATCGAACTGATGGTTGCCATGACCATCGGCCTGTTCCTCACCTGGGGTGCATTCGAGGTCTATCTGCAGAGCAAGGGCAGCTACCAGGCCGCCGAGGTGGCGACCCGCCTGCAGGAGAACACCCGCTTCGCCCTCGAGGCCATCGAACCGGACCTGCGCCTGGCGGGTTTCTGGGGGCAGAGCACGAACACGGGCTTCCCGCCGGACGCCAGCGGGATCGTGGTGACCTGTCGCGGCCATGATGCGAGCGACTGGGTCCTGGCCCTGCAGCAGCCGGTCAGCGCCAGCGATGACAGCTATGCCCTCAGCGGCTGCAATCCGCACAGCAGCGCGCGCAGTGGCAGTGACGTGCTCTTCGTCCGTCACGCCAGCGAACTGTCCGCCGCACCCGATGCGGGCCAGCTGCAGGTCGCGAGCAGCCTCGCCATGGCACGGGTCTTCACCGATGGCACCGTTCCCGCGGATCTTGCTGGCACTGATGCCGAGGTCCGCGACCTCCAGGTGCACGCCTACTACGTCGACAGCAGCTCGAGCTTTGCCGGCAGCGTCCCGTCACTGCGCCGGCTGACGCTGGTCAAGGGCGGCATCATCGAAGACCAGGAGATGATCACGGGCGTCGAGAACCTCCAGGTGCAGTTTGGCCTCGACACCAATGGCGACGGCAGCGTGGAGCGCTATGTCGATCCGGACAGCCCCACCCTGATCCCGGGCGAAAGCGGCTACCTGGAGAATGCACGCATCGTTGCCGTACGCCTGTGGATGCTGGTCCGCTCGGAGGAATCCCCCGGTCCGGCCTTCACGGACACGCGCAGCTACCAGCCGCTGGATGCCGATGCTGCAGCCATCACCCCGGGGAGCGCCGACTACCCCGCACGCTTCCAGCGCATGGAAGTCACGAAGACCGTCCTGCTGCGCAACGAGGTGCTGCGGTGAACCGGTCATTGCCGGACACCAGCCGGGCCAGGCAGCGGGGTGCTGCACTGATCGTCGGGCTGATCCTGCTGATGGTCCTCACGGTACTGGCCGTCTCTGCGATGCGCTCGGCCACGCTGGATCTCACCATGGCCAGCAACGCCCAGTTCCGCGAGAACGCTTTCCAGCTGGCCGAATCAGGTATCCAGGCCACCCTGCGGCACGTCGATGCCGGGGCCATCGACCTCGACGCCGTGCAGCCCTGCCCGACCCAGCCCCGGCCCTGGAGCCCGGCCGATCTGCCCTGGGATGCAGCAGTGGCGGTGCCGGCGCTCAAGGGCCGTTACGAGGTGCGGCTGTGCGCCGCCGGCAGGACCCACGATGCGGCCGGCTCCAGCGTCGGCTTCACGCAACTGCACTATCGCATCGAATCCCGCGGCCGCACCGACCAGCGCAATGCCGAGGCCGTGCACGCGCAGGGCTTCTACCGGGAGTACGAGGAATGATGCGACGCATGACGACCCTGCTGATCACCCTGCTGGTGCTGGGCACCATGACGCAGGCCCAGGCTGCGTTGCGCAACCTCGAGCAGGCCTATGAACTCGTCCCCGGCCAGTTGATGCTGCCGGCAGCCGCCAGCGGCAACCTCACGGTGCATCGCTGCCCCGGCTGCGCCGCGGAGACCCTGCAACTGGATGCCCACACCGAATTCCAGGTGCTGCCGGGCACGCCCGCCGTTGTCGACTTCGACACCCTGCGCCGGAAGATGGCGCAGTTCCGCCACCGGCCACGGACATCCCTGTTCGTCTATTACGATCCGGTCACCCGCATCGCGCGACGGATCGTCCTGGATGCCACGCAATGAACGCTGCCTGTTCCGCCACCGGTTCGCTCCCGCCACGTGCCTGCCTGCTGACACTGGCCGTGCTGACTGCTGTCCTGCTTGCGGCCGCCAGCTCACCAGCGCATGCCGATGACATCGAACTCTATGTCGGCCAGGCCGAAGGCAACCCCGCCGTCGGACGCAGCAACATCCTCTTCATCCTCGACAACTCGGGCAGCATGAATTCGGCCGTGCAGACGCAGGCTGAGTGGGATCCCGACCAGCCATTCAGCGGTTGCTACGACAGCAATGCGGTCTATGTGAGCGACACGCCCACGCCTCCGCCCTGCGGCGGCGCCGTGCAGGTGGCGAAGTCCGCAAACCGTTGCGCGGCCGCGCTGCCCGCGTTGCGCAGCCGCGGCCAGTACAGCGACCAGGTCCTCGGCTGGGATTCCGGTTCCCACCTCTGGCAAGCGGCCAATGCCGGCGGCGCCAATGCCTGGCTCGAGTGCCGCAGCGACCGCGGGGTCGATGGGGCTGGCGGCGGCAATCTCTACGCCGCAAATGGCGCGGATGGGCCCTGGGCTGCCACCAACGACAGCGAGCCGGGCTGGACCGCAACGGCAACAATCTTCGATGGCAACTGGCTCAACTGGCGCAGCAATCCACCGACGGTGACACGCACCCGCCTGCAGGTCGTGAAAAGCGTCGTCAATACCGTGCTCGATGGCCTGGAAGACGTCAACATCGGCCTGATGCAGTTCAATGCCAGCGAGGGCGGCCCCGTGAGCCAGGCGATCAGCGATATCGCCACCTCGCGGCAGACCATGAAGAATGCCGTCGATGCGCTCAGCGCCTCGACCCAGACGCCGCTTTCGGAAACCCTCTACGAGGCTGTCAATTACTTCCGGGGTGGTCCGGTCGACTTCGGCAATGTCGGCCCGGTGTACAGCGTCGCTGCCGCACGCGCCGGTGGCAGCGCGGCGGCGGGCAGCTATCGCTCGCCGATCACGGACGAATGCCAGAAGAACTTCATCGTCCTGCTCACCGACGGCGAGCCTGCCAGTGACTACGGCACGCAGCAGCGGCTTGGCAACCTGCCGGGCTTCGACACGCTGATCGGCTCCTGCGACGGCAGCGACCAGGGCGCCTGCCTGGATGACCTCGCCGAATACCTCTACCGTGCCGACGCCCGTCCGGGCCTTGACGGCATGCAGAACGTCGTCACCTACACCATCGGCTTCGATTATGACGCACCGCTGCTGGAATCGACCGCGCGGCGCGGCGGTGGACGTTACTACGTTGCCGATGACACCAGCAGCCTGGCAACTGCACTGGCCGCAGTCATCGCCGGCATCTCCGAACGCTCAGGCACCTTCGTTGCGCCAGCCATACCGGTAAACGCCTTCAACCGTGGCGCCAGTGAGCGCGAAGCCTACATCTCCGTATTCAAGCCCACCGGCAATGCGCACTGGCCAGGCAACCTGAAGAAATACCGCTTTGCCGACAACACGCTCATCGACCAGAACGAGCGCGCGGCTGTGGACCCGGCAACAGGCTTCTTCCAGCCCGATGCGTGGAGTTTCTGGTCAGCCAGCACCGACGGCGACCGTGTCACCAGCGGGGGAGCAGCCAGCCGCCTGCCGGCCCCGGGCACCCGCAAGCTCTACACCGACATCAACGGCCCGGCCCTCAGTGCCGCCGCCAACCAGGTCTCGGCAGGCAACAGCGCCATCACCGCTGCACTCCTTGGCGTGGACGCCAGCGAGCGCACGACGCTGATCAACTGGATCCGGGGCACGGACGCCGCCGACCTCAACGGTGACGGCAACCGCGTGGAAGCCCGCCTGCAGATGGGTGACCCACTGCACGTGCGCCCGGTCGTGATCAACTATGGCAGCACGGCCGCAAATCCAGACACGGTGGTGTACATCGCCACCAACGACGGCTTCCTGCACGCCATCGACGCCGCTACGGGCAACGAACGCTGGGCCTACCTCCCGGGCCGGCTGCTCGCCCGCCAGCAGGGGCTCTTCCTCGACGCCATGGCACCGGTGCGTTCCTACGGGCTCGATGGCGAATTACGCCTGTACGTCCGCAACAACGATGGCCAGCCTGGCATCAGCGGCACCGAGCAGGCCATCCTCGTCTTCGGCATGGGGCGCGGTGGCACGGCGGTGTTTGCGCTCGATGTGACCAATCCGGCTGCGCCCGTCCTGCTCTGGCAGATCGACCGGCAAACCGCAGGCTTTGGCGCCCTCGGCCAGACCTGGGCTGCCCCCGAGATCGCCAGGATCCGCATCGGTGATGACGTGCACGAGGCCGTGATCCTCACGGGCGGCTACGATGACGCCCAGGATAACCGCGGCTACCGCGAGGACAGCGTCGGCAATGCGCTGTACTTCATCGACCTGCTGACGGGCGAGCGGCTCTGGAGCGGCGGTGCCACAGGCCAGGGCCACGACCTCGCCCTCGCCGCCATGCGCCACTCGATCCCGGCAGCCCCACGGGTCATCGATCTCACCGGCGACGGCGTGGCTGACCGCATCTACGTCGGTGATACGGGCGGCCGGCTCTGGCGCTTCGATATCCTCAATGGTCGCGCACGCGACGATCTCGTGGCAGGCGGCGTGCTGGCGTCCCTTGGCGCGGCCGGGCTCACCAATCCCGGTGCAACCGATATCCGCCGCTTCTATGCCACACCCGACGTGGTGCTGGTCGACTGCATCCGCGGCAACTTCCTTGCCATCAACATTGGCTCGGGCTACCGCGGCCACCCGCTCGACAGCGATGCGGCAGACCAGTTCTTCTCGGTGCGCGACCCGAACGTCTACGTGGCCCTGGCGACCGCCAGCTACGATGACCCGCTTCGCGTTGGCGACCTGCTCGACATCACCGATGATCCGGCCGCCTTCGTGCCGGCCGACGCTGCCGGCTGGCGCCTGCGCCTGGAACAGGATCCGGGCGAGAAGATCCTGACCGCAGCGACGACCTTCAGGAACACCTTGTTCTTCACGTCCTTCTCACCGGGTGCGGCCGTCAGCGCCTGCGGCGGTGGGCTGGGCGTCAACCGCGCCTACCAGGTCGACCTGTGCACCGGCCGCCCGCTCACCAACCTCGATGGCAGCGCGGAAAGCGAACCCCTTGGCGTCGAGGACCGCTTCCGCTTGCTGAGCCAGACGGGAATCGCCCCGGAATCCATCTTCCTTTTCCCGGCAAACGGCCTCGGCGCCCCGACCCGCTGCATCGGCCTCGCCTGCTTCCCGCCGGCGGACGGTGAAGGCAGCGGCCTGACCCGCACCTACTGGACACAGGAACGGCCGCGGTGACGCGCGAGCCAGCGGGCGCGCACGGCTTTTCCCTGATCGAGTTGCTGGTCACGCTGGCGATCCTCGCCATCGTCACGACGCTGGCGGTCGGCAGTTACCGCCAGTACCTGCGCCGCGTCAACCGCGTCGACGCAACCTCGGCCCTGCTCAGGCTGGCGGCCGCGCAGGAAAAGTTCTACGCGCAAAATGGCCAATACACCGATGTGCTGGCGGATGCGCCACCCGCCGGCCTCGGCATCGGCGGCACCGGGCGCGGTTATTACGACCTCGCCGTGCAACTCGATGCCGGCGGTGCCGCCATCGGTTACACCGCGACCGCGACAGTCGCCGGTGGCGGCGCACAGGCGGATGACCGGGACTGCTGGATCTTCAGCATCAACGAACGGGGCCTGCGCGGGGCAGCTCCCCATGGCGGCAGCCCGGATGCAGCCGCCACCGATCGCTGCTGGCGGTAAACCGGCCCTGTGGGCAGTCAGTCCCCACGCCGCCGGTCGAACACCAGGCCATCGAAGAGCACCAGCACGACACCGCAGGTGATGGCGGAGTCGGCGAGGTTGAAGGCCGGCCACGACCAGTCGCCGTAGTAGACCAGGATGAAGTCGACCACGTAGCCATACAGCAGGCGATCGATGAGGTTGCCGATGGCGCCGCCCAGCAGCAGCGCAAGGCCGAGTGCCAGCAGGTCCCGTCCCGTGCGGGGCAGGCGCGTCAGCCACCAGAGCACGACGGCACTCACGACCACCGCCACGCCCGTGAACAGCCAGTTCTGCCAGCCGGACGCCCCGGCGAGAAAGCTGAACGCCGCACCCGTGTTGTGCAGGCGCACCAGGTCGAAGAATGGCAGCACCGGCATGCGCTCATAGAGATCGAAGGACTCGATCACCCGCAGCTTGGTGGCCTGGTCGACGACGATGATCACCAGCGACAGCAGCAGCCAGCGCCACCAGGCGAGGCGCTGCGGCACCGGCCGGCCAGCCGGTGCAGCCCCCTGTACGTCCTGTTCATCGGCCATCAGGCAAATACCCGGGTTTCACCCGGACCCTCGACATTGTCCGCACAGCGCCCGCAGAGTTCCGGATGAGCGGCCACCGTGCCGACATCAGGCCGGCGGTGCCAGCAGCGCACGCACTTGGCATCCTCCGTGGCCGTCACGGTCACGGCAAAACCCTCCGCCTGCAGCGCCGTCGCGGGTTGATCAGCCAGCGCATGCACCCCGGCAGCCGACGTGATGAAGACGAAGCGCAGTTCCGGCCCCAGTGCACGGAGCGAGTCCGCCAGCGCAGCATCGGCATAGATATCGACCCGCGCGTCCAGCCCGGAGCCGATCTTGCCGGCGCCACGCAGTGCCTCCAGGGCGCGCGCGACCGTCTCGCGCACCTGCAGCAGCGCGGCCCAGTCCACCCGCCGCGCACTCGCCACCGGCACTGCATGCCAGGTGCTGGTGAACACCGTCACGTCGCGTTTGCCCGGCAACGACTGCCAGATTTCCTCCGCCGTGAAACTCAGCACCGGCGCGAGCCAGCGCACCATGGCCTCGGCGATGTGAACCATCGCGGTCTGTGCTGAACGGCGCGCCAGGCTGTCACGCGGCGTGGTGTAGAGCCGGTCCTTGATGATGTCGAGGTAGAAGGCACCGAGGTCCACCACGCAGAAGTTGTGCAGCAGCTGGTAGACACGGTGGAACTCGA
>CAZQGA010000071.1:0-9067 GCA_964592735.1 uncultured Chromatiaceae bacterium
GCCGCCATCCGCCAGCGTTTCCCCGACCAGACCGGCATGCTCGTGGTCAACCAGGTGATTCCCGGAGGTACCGCCGATGGCAAGTTGCAGGTGGGCGATGTACTGCTGAAGGTGCAGGGTGGTTACGTGGCCGAGTTCGTGCCGCTGGAAGCCATTCTCGACGATGCGGTGGGCCGCGATGTGGCGGTCACCGTGGAACGCAACGGCGTACCGCTCGATCTCAGCATCACGGTCCAGGACCTGCACGCAGTCACCCCGGCGCAATACCTGGAGTTCGGCGATGCGGTGCTCAACTCGCTGTCCCTGCAACTGGCGCGTCATTACAACCGGCCGGTTTCCGGCGCCTATGTGGCCAATCCCGGTTATGTGTTCGGTACGGCCGGGATTCCCCGTGCAAGCGTCATCGTCAGCATCGATGACCGGCCGGTCAGCAATCTGGACGACCTGGAAGCCGTGCTGGCGACACTGGCCGACCAGCAGCGTGCGGCGGTCCGCTTCCATACACTCGAGGATCCGGCGACGAGCAAGCTGCGCGTGATCCGCATGGACCGGCGCTGGTTTCCCGCGCGCCGCTGCCACCGGGATGACGTGAGCGGCATCTGGCCCTGCCGTGTGCTGGCGGCCGGCCCTGCAGCCACGCCACCGGTGCCGCGCTCGACGCGCTTCGCGGAGCAGCGGGACGAGCGCGTACGCCGCCTGGCTGCCTCGCTGGTGGTGGTCAATTTCGACATGCCCTACACCGTCTCCGGTGTGGCCGAGCGCCACTACTACGGCACGGGCCTGGTGGTGGATGCCGCGCGCGGCTTCGTCGTCGTGGACCGCAACACCGTGCCCGATGCCATGGGCGACGTGCAGATCACCTTCGGCGGCAACCTCGAGGTGCCCGGACGTGTCGCCTACATCCATCCGCTGCACAACCTGGCGGTGGTGGCCTACGATCCGGCACTGATTGGTGATACGCCGGTGCGGGCAGCCACCCTGTCGAGCCACCTGCCCGAGGCTGGCGATGGCGTCCAGGTGGTGGGCCTGCGCCGTGACTTCTCCCTCGTCTTCCGCAACACCGAGGTTGCATCGGTGGATGCTGTGCGCTACCCCTTGTCGCGCACCATCCGTTTCCGTGAGACCAACCTCGAGACCCTCGACCTCGTCAACGGCCCAGGGGATATCGATGGGGTGATCCTCGACAAGCGCGGTGATGTTGCGGCGTTGTGGTCGAGCTTCGCCTTCCAGGGCAGCGGCGAGCCCGTGCAGGAGAACCGCGGCATTCCTGCCAGCCTGGTGCGCGAGGTCGTGGACCTGGCGCGCGAGCAGCGCGAACTGCGCTCGCTCGAGGTGGAATGGGGACAGGTGTCACTCGCGAGCGCACGGGAACTCGGTCTCACCGAGGAATGGGTGCGTCGCCTCCAGGCCCATGATCCCGCACGGCCCCAGCTGCTGAACGTGGTGCGCACCGTGGCCGGTACGCCGGCTGCACGCTTGCTGCAGCCAGGCGACCTGCTGCTCGCCATCGATGGCGAGCCGGTCACCCGCTTCCGGGAGGCGGAGCGTGCTGCACAGAAGGAGCAGGTGACCCTGCTGGTGCTGCGCGATGGCCGGGCACAAACCGTGGCGTTGCCAACCGTGGCGCTTGGCGGCAGCGGCGTGCGCCGGGCGATGATGTGGGCGGGTGCGCTGCTGCAGGCACCTTACCGTGACATGGCCGCGCAGCGGGCGGTGGAACCCTACGGTGTGTACGTGGTGTTCTTTGCCTACGGCTCGCCGGCTTCCCACTACAGACTGCTGGCCGGCCGGCGCATCGTCGAGATCGACGGGCGCCCGGTGCCTGATCTGGATGCCTTCATCGCTGCGGTGGGTGGCAAGCCCGATGGTGCCGCCGTGCGGCTCGGCACGGTCACCTGGAATGGCTTTCCCGAAGTGCTGACGCTGAAGCTCGACAACACCTACTGGCCGGCCTACGAGATTCTCTGGGATGCGCCCGATTGCGCGGCTGCCAGCGATTTTGCCGACAGCTGTGCGCGCACCGGCGACTGGCGTTCCCGCCCGCTGGAGTAACCGCAGCGGCTCCGGCGCGCTGCCTCCCGAAACCCGCTTCTGCACGGGCCCCTGCGGCGTCCGGGGAGCCGCTGGCTGGAGGAGATAGAATCTGCGGCAGGCAGCAAAGGCGGGTGGGCGGCATGGATCGAAAATTCTGGATCGATCGCTGGCAGAGCGGCCAGACCGGTTTTCATCGTTCCGACGTCAACCCGCTGCTGTTGCGTCATCACGCGGTGCTCGGCACCGCATCACGGGTGCTCGTGCCACTCTGTGGCAAGAGCCTCGACCTCGGCTGGCTTGCGGCCCAGGGCCACTACGTGGTGGGCATTGAGCTGAGCCGCCTGGCAGCCGATGCCTTTTTCACCGAACACGGGCTCAGTCCCGGCGTCGAGACGCTGGCGCGTTGCACGCGTCTCAAGGCCGGTGGCATCGAGATCCTCTGCGGCGATCTGTTCGACACCGATGTGCAGGACATCGGTCCCATCACCGCCTGGTACGACCGTGCGGCGCTGATCGCCCTGCCTGCGCCGATGCGTGGACGTTACGTGAATCATCTGGCCGGGCTGCTGCAACCCGGTGCGCGCGGCCTGCTGATCACGCTCGACTATGAGCCGTCTGTGGCGACTGGCCCGCCTTTTTCAGTGGATGAGACGGAAGTGCGTCAGCGCTACGCGCAGGACTTCACGGTGGCCAGTCTCGAGCGCAACGAAGTGCTGGGCGAGGAACCGCGATTCAGGGAACGCGGCATCACCGCCATGCATGAACAGGCGTACGCCCTGCGCAGGGCCGGCGCCTAAGGTGCCGTATCCGGCTGCAGCGTTGCGAAGCGTGGCTGCCAGTCGCTGACTGGCGGGCCCTCGATGCGGTGGATCTCGAAGGTGCGGAACTTGGCCTCGGGATGCTTCAGCGCCTCGACGCAGACGATGGCGACATCCTCGCGCGGGATGGAAAGGATGCGCGTTCCCATCGGCTTGTCGCCCTGGTCGAAGGCGATGTTGCTCTTGCCGCCTGGTTCGTTGAGCAGGCCGCCGGGACGCACCACCGTATAGGGGAGGCCGCTCGCACGCAGGTAGTCCTCGCCCTGGAGTTTCCAGTAGAGCACGTTGCCGAACATGCGGTTCAGCGGATGGTCCTTGTCGGTGACGCCACGGGAAGAGATGAGCACGAACTGGCGCACCCTGGCAGCCTTGGCGGCATCGACCAGGTTGCGTACGCCCTGGTAATCAATCATCTCAGGCCGGTCCGGGCCTTCCTTGCCACGCGAACCGATGCTGGAGATCACCGCGTGGACGCCCGCCGCTGCTGCCTTGACGGCAGCCGGATCCTTGACGTCGCCCGGTACATAGTCGACATCGGGGCCGAGCAATTCGCGGGCCTTGTCCGTGTCGCGCACCAGCGCCCGCACGCGGAAGCCCTCTTGCTGGAGGTGCCTGACGATCTGCGTGCCGGTCTGTCCGGCGGCACCCGCCACCAGCACGGTCTTCGGTGCGTTGCCCATGCTGGTGCAGGCAGCGGCCGTGCCGGCCAGGAGCAGCAGCGCCAGGCGGCGTGTCATCGCAAGAAGTGGCCCGTTCATGTCCTGTTGTTTCTCCCGGTCAGGTGCCGCGCAAGGATAGCGCATGCCTGCGTGCTGCGGCAGCCGGTTCAGGCTGCTGGCAGGCGCCAGCCGGCGATACCGGTGCAGAGCCAGGCTGTCATGAAACACATGCCGCCGAGGGGGGCAACCTGGACCAGGATGGGCGGTGCGCCGAGCGTGGTCGCGTAGATGCTGCCCGGGAACAGCACCAGGCCGGCCATCATCAAGCCGGCGGCCAGGCGCAGCAGCTTCGAGGCACGGTCCTGCACCAGCAGAAGGCCGACGATGATGAGCCCGATGGCATGGAAGAACTGGAACTGCGTGGCCCAGCCCCAGGCTGCAAGCTTGGTTTCCGGCACCTTGCCGGGCAGGCCATGGAAGCCGTACGCGCTGAGCATGGCGGCCAGCATGGCCGTGATGCCGGCGATCAGGAACAGGTTGCGCGAGAAGCGGGGCATGGGCGTCCTCCTGCAGGCATGCCGCAAATGGCATCGAGTCGTGCGCAGTATACGGGCGGTGCCCCGGTGCTATGCTCGCCGCCTGGCATGGCGGAGAACGTGGACATGGATTGGCAGCGATCAGGGCAGGGGGTGGCGGCGTGCATGGCCAGGCCGGCTTCCGGGCCAGCAGGGCGCAGCCGATGGCGGGCGACGCTGGCCGGTTTCGCTGCGCTGGTCCTGCTGGCGGGTTGCAGCCTGTTGGAGCCGGAGCCGCTCGAGCCACCGGCAGTCAGCCTGCGCGGCCTCGAACCCGAAGCCTTTGGCATCAACAGCCAGGTCTTCCGTGCGCGTCTTGGCCTGTTCAATCCCAACACTGTGCCGCTGAAAATCTCCCGGGGCGAACTCGAACTTGAGCTGGCCGGGGTGGGCGCAGCCCGGGGGCGCACCCTCGGTCCCGTCGAGGTGCCTGCAGGTGCGGAGGTGGAAACCGACATCCGCGTCACCACCCACCTGTTGCGCGACGGGCCGGCACTGCTCCGGGCATTGCCGGGCGGCAGCCTTGAACAGGGGCTGGCCTATACGCTGCAGGGCCATGTCTATGTCGAGAGGCGCGGCCTGGATCGCGTGCCAATCAGCGCGAGTGGCCGGCTCGGTCCACCGGCTGCTCCGGCGGGGCAGGCTGCACCAGGTCGGAGCGAGCCGCGTCCGGCGCTATAATCCCGGCTGACCACCCGCTTGAAAAACAGGCTGCAACGGCAGCCCATGGATGACGTCATGAGCAATCTTCCCCTGCGTGAACGCGTCGCCGGCGAGCGGCGGCGCCTGAAATCAGTGCGGCGTGCCCTGTCGGCAGCCCTCGGGAAAGGCGCGCACGGCGATCCGGCTTACCTGCCGTTCTATCTCGCCGAGGGTGACTACATCGAGGCTGCCATGCACCGTCTGCACATCCAGGATGTGCGCATGGGCGAGATGATCCGCGGCAGGCTTGGCACGCTGGATGCTGCCCAGACGGAGGCACTGCGGGAGCTCGACGAGCGTCTCGGGATCAACCAGCGACACCTGCATGAACTGATCGCGGCGTGCGATGCGCTGAGGAAGGAAGGCAAACCGGCACTGGAGCAGTTCGAGAAAGCCGGTCGGGACTATACGGCATTCATTACCGCCAGCATGGGCCACCACGGGGCCACCACCGAGTTGGCGCAAAGGCTCTTCTCCACGGAGGACTGGGCCTATATGGCGGGCGTGACGGAGGCTGAGACCCGTCGGGAACGTGAACTCTACGACCGGGTGTTTGCAAGCCTGCCACCAGGACTGGACATCTTCCCGGAAGAGTAGCGGCGCAGGACGACGCCCAGGACCGGCCTTGTCCGTTCAGCCAGCCTGCAATGTCGCGGTGAAGACCTGTATGGCGCGCCGCGCCTCCCTGTGCTGCTGGCTGACCCAGTGGCTGAAGGTTTCAGCGGGCATGGGCCGGCTGATGTAATAGCCCTGGGCCTGCTCGCAGCCCTGTGCGGTGAGCCAGTGCAGCGCCGCAGCGGATTCCACGCCTTCGGCGACGACTGCCAGCCCCAGGTCGTGGGCCAGGTTCAGCGTTGCCTGGATGATCGCGGCATCATCCGGGTTCTGTGGCAGATCCATGACGAACGTACGGTCTATTTTCATTTCGTCCACAGGCAGATGCTTGAGTTTTGCCAGTGATGAATAGCCTGTGCCGAAGTCATCGATGGAAACGCGAACGCCGAGATCGCGCAGGCATTGCAGCACCAGCGTTGCCCGGGAGAAATCCCGGACCAGTGATTCTTCGGTGATCTCGACCGTCAGGTAGCGCGGCGCAAGATCGTGATCGCGCAGCAACTGCCGAATGAAGACCGGGAGGTTCTGGTCGCGCAGATCGCGTCCGGACAGGTTGACCGAGACGGGGACATCCAGACCCTCTTCGACCCAGAGCCGGCACTCGCGTACGGCGGCCGTCAGTGCCCAGCGGGTCACCAGGGAGATGCTGCCGAACTGCTCGGCCACGCCGATGAACTCCCCCGGTGGCAACCAGCCGAGGGTGGGGTGGTCCCAGCGCACCAGGGCCTCGGCCCCGCACACGCGGCCGTCGGCCAGCGACAGCTTCGGCTGCAGGTACAGTTTCAATTCGTCGTGGCGCACCGCATGGCGCAGGTCGCCGAGAATGGCCAGCTGGCGCAGCCGCCGCTCCTCCCGGCCCTCCTCGTACAGGCGCAGCGGCTCCTGTGCATTGCGGGCATCATTCTTCGCCACGGTGGCCCGCACGAGCAGCTGGTCCGCATCCGTTCCATGCTCCGGGAAAAGCGCGATGCCGACTGCAGCATCGAGGCTGATGTTGATGTTGCGTACGGACAGTCCGACGTCGAGCAACCGCAGCAGATCCTCGGCGCGTTCACGAGCAGCGTCCACGCCAATGCCGCCGAGGATGACCAGGAACTCATCGCCTTCCAGTCGCGCCACGGTGTGCCGGGCATCAGCACTTGCCCGCAGCCGCTCGGCGGCCTGCGACAGCAGCGCATCGCTGATCTCGTGGCCGAGGGTTGCCGCGATGTCGCGGAAGTTGCCGAGATCAACGACGAGGACGCTGATGGGCAGGGCCGCGACACGCGCGTGGTGGACTGCCTCATCGAGTTGCTCAAGCGCCTGCAGGCGGTTTGGCAGTCCGGTGAGGATGTCGAAGCGGGCCTGGTAGTTGATGCGCTCCTCACGCTGGGCGATGCCGCTCTGCATGGTGTTGAAGGTGGTTGCCAGCATGCCGAGTTCATCGTCCTCGGCAATCGCCACTTCGCGGCTGTAGTCGCCGTTGCGGATGCGTGCTGCTGCCCGGGCCAGCCGTTGCACGGGGTGGACGATGGCGCGCGCGACTATCGCTGCCCCGGCCAGTGCCACCAGCAGGGCGAGCAGGCCGACACCGAGTGCCAGCCAGCGCAGCAGCCGGTAGGGCCCCAGTGCGAGATCCACCGGCTCGGACAACAGCACCTGGACATGGGGGTTGCCCGGCAACAGCGGCTTGACGACCGAGATGTACTCGGTACCGGCGATATGCAGGTCGAGCAGCGTATCGGGGACGCCAGTCGCAGTGCTGATCCATTCCTGGAGCCTGGCGGGGTTGATGCCCTCGAGCGAGGTGCCGGCCAGCCTGGGGTTCCCGTCGAGGTCCACGATGAAAGCGACGTCCTGGGCCCCGAGTCCGGCATAGCGCCGTGCCCGCGTGTCGCTCAGGCCGAGGCCCATGGACAGCCAGCTGTTGCTGCGGCCTTCTGCGCCACCGACGGCAATTGTCGTGACTGCGTAAATCATCCCGCCGGCCTGTATCACGCCCTGGCTCGCATCCTGTCCGGTGCTCCCGGACAGCAGGCCAGGGAGGGCATCAGGCAAGGATCCGGCGCCGGCTGTTCCAGCCAGCACACGACCGGAATCGTCGAGGAGCACGACGAGGTCAGCCTCTGCGCGCGTCGCGGCTTCGGCCAGTGCCGCAGCCAGGACAGCGCGATCACCCGACGCCAGTGCATTGGCGAACACGGGGTCGCGGGCAAGTCCATCCAGGCGGTTATGGAGCTGATCGGAACGCAGCTGCATGACGCGCTCGAGTACGGTGGCTGCCTTGGTGAGATCCGTGCGTGCGCGTTCTCCGGCCTCGTGGCGGGCCGTGAAAAGCAGCGTGCCGATGGTCCCGATCTGGGTGAGGACCACGAGCAAGGCAGCGAGCGCGAGAATCTTGAGGCGAAGGCTCCGCATCGAGGCGGTTGGTAACCGCTCTCCTGGTTGAAGTTGGCTTGATGAAATGCTAGCCAGATGCCTGACCGGATTATGTGCAATCCGTCACGAACCCCGCTTGTCGCCGGCCAGCCATTTGCCGGGCTGACCGCAGGGGGAACGGCTGGCGATACGATGAGGAGCCGGGGCCAATTATGATGGCCTTGCCCGCAGGCAGCCGCAGGGGGATGCGTGATGAAAGCCTCGACCATGAAGCCGTTTGCGCCGGGTGACATCTTTCTCGGCTGCACATACCTGAACGATCCGGCGGATGACCACGCCGGGGAAGGCCGGATTCTCCAGTTCGATCGACACATGGTGCCCAAGGGCACGCTGTATACGGCGGGTACCACCCACCTGGTGATCAATCTCAGTTTCAGTCCCGATGGCACACTCTGGGCATTCGACCCCTTCGCGCGGGTCGTCGTACGGGTCGGGCGCGATGGCCGCCAGCTGCCGATGTTCGATTTCGGCGAGCGTGCCTGGGGCAGTGTCGTATTCGGGCCGGATGGCAGCCTCTACCTGTGTGAATACCTCAAGGGGAGCCGCCCCTACCAGGGCGGTGCGATGCGGCTGCTGCCGGGTACGGATGTGGTTGGCTTCGGCCGGATCCAGAAGCGCAGTGCCGGACTCGAGCTGGTGACGGAGTTCGACAACGAGACCGCGGCCTCGCCGACGGGATTCCACGGTGTGACCCACTCTGCGATGCATCCGCAAGGCGACTGCATTACCTACATCACGGACCTGGGCATGCGGGTCATGCGGTTCGATGTGGGGGCGGGCCGCCAGCTGCCGGATCTGGTGACGTACCCGGGTGGCCCCGGGTACGTGCGCAAGTGGACTACCGGTGTGGCTTATCTGCGCGATGGGCGTCTGCTGCTTCTGCGTGGCAGCTTCATCGACATCATCGACGCAGGCGGCAAGTCGCTCCGGACCATTCCGCTGGATGAGTACGGTTATGCGATGATCCGCATCTGCCACGATGAGCGCTACGCACTCACCTCGAACATCTTCACCGGGGTCATGTCCCGGGTGGATCTCGAGGGCGGCCGCATCGTGGGCCAGATCGATACCGGCTTTGCCAAGCCGTTTCGCAGCCTTGCCGGGGTTGCTGAATTTGCCGGCTGAGGCGCCGGGAACCATGCGGAGCCACCCCCGGGGAATGACCATGCGCCAGAAGCTGCGATTCCAGATTGCCGCGCAGCCGGATGAGGTGAGTTGCGGGCCCACCTGCCTGCACGGCATCTAT
>CAZQGA010000072.1:0-8983 GCA_964592735.1 uncultured Chromatiaceae bacterium
GTCGCCACGCCGTCCTCAACCTGCAGCTCATTGACCGCCTGGGATTGCCAGAACCGGCCCCAGGCCGCGCGCAGGCGCGTAGCCGCAGACCAGTCGTACATCAGGTTTACGCGTGGCGAGAGCTCACGCGGCCCGCGCTGGTCATCGTAGCGCTGGTCATCCCAGCGCAGGCCGAACTCGGCACTCAGCCGGTCGCCGAGGCGCATGCGGCTGGTGGCATAGAGTGCAAACTGGTGGCTCTCCGGCGTCGGTGCCAGCTCGCGGATCTGGCTGCTGCCTGGATCCCCGGGAAACGGCCAGCCCGGCGCGACATCGAGGCTGCTGCGGTAACGGTATTCGCCATGTGACTCTCGCGCCTCGGCACCCATGCGCGTATAGAACAGTGCACCGCGCTTTTCGACATCCAGGCGGGCAATCGCCACATCGAGGCGTCGGTCATCATTGACACTGCCGACCCGCTGGCCCGGCTGGTCAAGGTTGCCGCTGCGGTTACTTTCGATTTCAGTGAACGCCAGGATGAGCTGGCTCGACCAGCCCTGCGCCCAGCCCTGCCGCCAGCCGGCCCAGACATATTTGTTGTGGTAGTCGGCCACCAGCTGCCGGGTGCGGCGCGTACTGATGCCTTTGAGCTCATCGTCCGAGAGCAGCCCGCCGGCAAAGAGCTCGGTGTCTTCACCGGGCGCATAGGTAACGCGACCGAAGATGTCGTAGTAACCAGCCGTGCCCACATCCGACTCAGTGACATCGGCCAGCAGATCGAGATTGCTGCGCCGCGCGGACAGCAGCCACTGGCCGCGCGAATCATCGAAGCGGCCGGCCGACAGGCCATTCACGTGGAACAGAGACAGGCCAAGGACGGTATAGCGGTCCGCAGGCGGCGCCAGGGGCGTGATATCGATGATGCCGCTGATGCGATCCCCGTGGTTGGCGGTGAAGCCACCGGAAGACACGTCGATGCTGCCGATGGCCTCGGCATCGAGCACACTGACCGGCGCGAGATAGTTCTTCAGGTGGAAAGGCTCGTTGAGGGGCAAGCCGTCGAGCACCATCAGCACCTCATTGTAGTCACCACCCCGCAGGTGGGTCAGTGCCGAGACACCCGAGGACGCCGAGCCGGGGAGCTGCTGCACGGCACGCAGGGGTTCATCAGCCAGCTTGGGCAGGGCCTGCACGGCTGCCTGGCTGAGGAAGACGTGGGGATCGGTCTCGTTGCCCGCCAGGGCATAGCGGCTGGTGGTGACGACGATCTCCGACAGCGCCGGCGCCTCGCGCACCACCATCGCAGGCGCTGCGACCGGCGGCGGCACCGTGGCATCGCGAACCACGGCCCAGGCATCACGATCGACGCTGACCAGCGCAAGGCCATGCGCCGCGAGGATCTCACGCACCGCCGCCACCCCGCCCGGGCTGGCTGGCTCTGCCAGGACTTTCAGGCTGGCCGGCACGGTATCACTGCTGAAGATGATGTTGAGGCCGGAGCCCGCAAGCTCGCGCAGTACCTCCTGCACGCTGCGGCCGGACAGGGGCGCGGCAGCGCAGAGCGCCGTCCACAGCAGGGAAGTCGCCAGCAGTGCCGCAGCTGCGCGCAACCGGCCTGCGCCCGAAATGATGCCCATGTTCCCTGGTATGCCCCAGCGCGGCCACCCTCAACGCGGCGGCAGTCTAACCGAATTCAGCCGGCGCGCTGGCGGGCGGGCGGCCAAAAAAAGGGCGGCGACCCAGGGGAAGATCGCCGCCCGCGATGCCGGACGAAGACAGTACGGAGCATTGGGGCTCCGCTGGGGGTTGGGGAGTCGCTACCTGTCAGTCGCCCGCCTTGAAATCCACGCGAAGCTCACCCGCGGTTTCCGAATACCGCAGGGTGGTTGTCACCAGCACTGCTGACAGAGCCCGCTCCGGACTAAGGCCCTGTATCGAGCCATGCAGAACCGCGGTACGCGCGGCCTGCTCCACCGCCGGTGACTGGAATGCCAGCTCGCGGCCAGTTTCCCGGCTGACCCAGCGCAGGAATTCGAGCAGCGTGTGGTTCTGGATGTCATAGGCCGGCGCGACCTCGCCAACCCAGGCCCACTCATCTCCCCCGCGTGCAATCCGCTGCCGGCTCACGGCACCGCCGGCAGCGAGGGTCACCTGCTCGCCTGCAGTACCTTGCACGGCCTGGCCGCCCGCAACGAGCAGTTGCACGCTGCCTTCGCGCACACGCACGCGCAGTTCATCGGCGGAGATCCGGGTCTCGTACTGCGTCCCCAGGTGTTCAACGCTGCCGAGTCGCGTCTCGACGCTCAGCCGGGTCGCTGCTGCAGCCTGCGAGCCGGAATCGAAGTAGACCGCACCACGCCGCAATTCAACGCGATCGGCAGCGAGGAGCCGCAGCTCGCTGTCCTGGTCGAGGCGCAGGGCCATGCCATTGATATCGAGCGCGAGGCGCCCACCGGTGCCGGAACGGATTTCACTGCCCACCCGCAGTGGCTGGCCTGCGCCTGCGCGGGCAGCGGTGCTGAACAGCCGGCCACTGTCGACATCCACCGGACCGCTGACGCGGGCCACCGCAGCCACCACCGGGCCCGCCGGCAGCAGGTAGGGCAGCGTGATGCTGATGGCAAGACCCGCCACTGCAGCCGCAGCTGCCAGCGACCAGCGCTGGCGTCGGCGGCGCGCACGCCCGGCTGCCATCGCACGCCACTGCGCTGCGACGGCATTGCGCACGGCTGCCTCGACACCAGCGTCCGGGCGCACCCTGGCACCACCCTGGCGGATCAAGCCGGCCAGGCGCTCTTCATCGGGCAAATGCTTGTCAGCTTCCTGGTTGCTCATGTCCTCAGCCTCCGATGCCACCGATGATCTCGGCGGCGCGCGCGGCGCCGAATACCTGTTCAATGGCGTCACGGAATGCAACCCTGGCCCTGGCCAGGAGCGACTGCGCGGCAGTCGTGCCGACACCGAGCCGGGCACCGATTTCCTCTACCGAGAGACCCTCGACGTATTTCCACTCCAGTGCATCGCCATAACGTGCTGGCAGGCGGTCGAGCACCGCACGCACCAGCGCACCGGTCTGCCGCTGACCGTAGCGCTCCTCGGGCTGCTCGCCATCCGGAGCCTGGATGGCGTCCAGCGCCGCCTGCACCGCCGGGTTGTCCTCCACCAGGACCACATGTTCGGCATGACGCCGATGTTCACGCAGATAATCGACGATCTGATGGCGACACACCTGGCATATCCATGTAAACAAGGCTGCTTCCCCGCGAAACGTATCGAGCTTGCGCATCACCTTGCAAAGCGTCGCCTGCACCACCTCCTGGGCCGCATCGACATTGCCGTTGAGTCGCGGCAACGCGAAGCGGTACAGGCGGGCGAAGTATTCGTCAAAAAACTCGCTGAAAGCCCGTTCGTCGCCATCCAGCATGCGACGGACGAGGTGCTGCTCATCCTGCAAGGTGCTCTCCACCCGCTGTTCTGCTGTCGGTGCCTGAGACGTCCGCCGCCGGGCAAATCAATCGCCCGGCAGCCGCCACCGCAGCCATCTTGGCACAGGACGAAAAAATCCGGCCCGGCACCGATTGAAATGACGCACTGCGAGCGTCTGAGCTGTGCAGGCAGTTCGCCTTCGGTTGAGGCACGAAAGGGTCTCGTACCATGTTGAATCCCCAGTCGGTTTCTGGCTGGCCTGACAGTTCCCTGCGCGTCGCCCAGTTGCCGGACGCTGGCTCTGAGGTCTGCTTTTGCGACCCGGATGCCGCGGGTCGCGATGAACTGGAGGCGTTCATCACCGCTGCATTCCAGCGCCAGCACGGTGCCGTGGTACGCAGCTTCATGCCCATGCTGATCGGGTTACGCCAGCCGGAGGGAACCCTCGTCGGTGGAGCAGGCTACCGCCAGGGCGATAGTGGGCATTTGTACCTTGAACAGTACCTGCCTCAACCGGTGGAGACTGTCATCGCCAGACAGGCAGGCGCCGGCCCGGTCGCCAGGGCCAGCATCGCCGAAATCGGCAATTTTGCCTGCCGCGACTGCCCGAGCGCGGTCGCAATGGTCGGCGTACTGGCAGAATTCCTGCTCGGCAAGAACCATGACTGGGTGGTGTTCACTGCCACGCGCACCGTGCGCCGCATCATGCGGCACATGGGTCTGCGCCTTGCCGAGCTCGGCCAGGCCGACCGCTCGCGGCTGGCTGCCAGCGATGACTGGGGCAGCTACTACGAATGCGATCCCCGCATCATGCTGGGCTACCTCCCGTCGTGGCATATCCGCGTTCCGCGGCCACTGAAAATCCGGCAGAACTGAAGATGCCAACCCTGCCCGAGAGGCTGGTCATCGCGCTGGCCGGGTATCCATGCGACAGGCCGGTACTCATCGATGGTGCCGGCACGCTTGCTGCTGCAGATCTGCTGGATCTCGTGGCCCGGGAAAGCCGCTGGCTCATCGAATCCGGCGCCAGGCGTGTCGGGCTGCTCGCCGACAATACCCGCGCCTGGGTCATCGCCGACCTCGGCCTCATGGTCGCCGGTCGCATCAATGTCCCGCTGCCGCAGCACTTCGGCCCGGAGCAGTTGCGCCATGCGCTGGACAGCGCCGCCATCGACGCCGTGCTTGCCGACGATCCGCAACGCCTGCTCGAGCCCGGCCTGGGGTTCAGCCTCCGGGGACAGTCCCCGCACAGCGGGCTCACCCTGCTCGGGCGCGACGGCACGAAGCTCACACCCGTGGCATTGCCGCCCGGCACGATCAAGGTCACCTACACCTCCGGCAGCACCGCCGATCCGAAGGGCGTCTGCCTGACCGGCGCGACCCTCGCGGCAGTGGCACTCAGCATCGCCGCCGTGGGCCGCCAGCTTGGCCTGCGGCGCCATCTCTGCGTCCTGCCTCTGGCGACGCTGCTCGAGAACGTCGCCGGCCTCTATGCGGCCTGGCTCGCCGGGGCCTGCTGTGACCTCGGCACGGGCGTGGCGGGCGCCATCGCGCGTGGCACGCTCACGCCGGTCATGCTGCCTGCCGAGATCAACCGGGCGGCACCGCAGAGCCTGATCCTGGTGCCCGAACTGCTGCGCATCCTGGTGGGTGCAGCCAAGGGCGGCTGGCGCGCGCCGACCGCGAGATTCATCGCCGTCGGTGGCGCCCGCGTCGCACCGGAACTCGTGGACCAGGCCACCACTGCAGGACTGCCGGTATTCGAAGGCTACGGACTGAGCGAGTGCGGCTCGGTTGTGTGCCTCAACCTGCCCGGCGCCAGCCGCTGCGGGACGGTGGGGCGGCCATTGCCGCACGCCCGGCTGCGTGTGGATGCGCGCGGGGAAATCCACGTCGCCGACAGCATCATGGCCGGTTACGTGGGCGATGCGGAGCCACCCACCGAAATCGCGACCGGCGACCTCGGTGAACTCGACAGGGATGGCTACCTGCGCGTCAGCGGGCGCATCAAAAACCTGCTCATTACCTCGCTCGGGCGCAACCTTTCCCCGGAATGGATCGAGAGCGAACTGTATGCCGAGCCGGCCATCGGCCAGGCCGTGGTCTTCGGCGAAGCGCGCGAACACCTGGTTGCCATGCTGGCCCCGTCCCGTGGAGATCTGCCAGCCCGGGCAATCGCAGCCGCCGTCGAGCGTGCCAACCAGCGCCTGCCCCCCTATGCCCGGATCGCCCGCCATCACCTGCTGCGGGAGCCGCTCACCGCGGCGGCCGGGCTGCTCACCGCCAACGGCCGGCCGAAGCGTGAACGCATCCTCGAGCGTTACGGCCGGATCATCGATGACCTGTACCTGGAGAATGCCGATGCCAACCTCACTGCATGACCGGCTCGTCGAGGCGACGCGCCACGAACGTGACTTTCTGCTTTCGGCAGGCCCGATCCGTGATGCACTGGCGGGCACCGTCAGCCTGCCGCGCTACCTCGCCTTCCTCGGTGAGGCCTGGCAGCATGTGCGCCATACCGTGCCGCTGCTGATGGCCGCCGGCAGTCGGCTGCCGGCGCGCCTGGGCTGGCTGCAGCGCGACCTCATTCATTACATAGAGGAGGAAGCCGGGCACGACGAGTGGATCCTCAACGATATCCGCGCAGCCGGAGGCGACGCCGAAGCCGTGCGCAGCGCCCACCCGCATCCGGCGACCGATGCCCTGGTGGCCCGGGTCTACGACCAGGTCGAACGGCGCAACCCGGTGGGCATTTTCGGCATGGTCCACGTCCTGGAAGGCACCAGCGTGGCACTGGCCCTGAATGCTGCCGACCGTATCCAGGCTTCGCTGGGCCTGCCCGATGCCGCATTCACCTATCTGCGCAGCCACGGCCAACTCGACCGCGAGCATGTCCAGGACCTGCGCGAAATCCTGGCACGCCTGACCGAAGCGCAAGACCACGAGGCCGTCATCGACTGTGCGCGCTGCGTGTTCTGGCTGTACGGCCAGATGTTCCGCAGCCTCGACGCCATCACCGTCCCGCTCGCAACCCGGCCACGGCAGGCAACGGCATGAAGCTCGCACAAGCACGGGTACTCATCACCGGCGGCGCCGGCGGCATCGGCTCGGCCATCGCCGCGGAACTGCTGGCCGCCGGCGCACGGGTTTTGCTCACCGACATGAACGCCGATGCACTCGCCGCCGCAGCTGCGCGACTCCCTGCCGAAGACGGCAACATCACGACCGCCGTTGCCAACCTTACGGATGCCGAAAGCCGCACCGCGCTGTGCTGCCGTGCGGCCGGGTGGGGTGTGAATGTGGTGGTCAACAACGCTGGCGTCAGCCATTTCGGCCTGTTCGATGAACTGACGCCGGCACAGCTCACCCAGACGGTGTCGGTCAACGTACTGGCGCCGATGCTCCTCGTACAAGCACTGCTTGCGCACCTGAAATCGCTGCCGTGCGCCCAGGTTCTCAACATCGGTTCGGTGTTCGGCAACATTGGTTATCCGGGCTACTCGGCTTATTCCGCCAGCAAGTTCGCCATCCGCGGCTTCAGCGAGGCGCTGCGCCGCGAACTGGCCGATACCGCGGTGCGCGTGCACTACCTGGCGCCGCGGGCCACGCGGACACCGATCAATTCCACCGCGGTCGAGCAGATGAATGCCGAACTGAAGGTGGCGATGGATCCGCCGGAGACCGTCGCCCGTGCAGCGCGCCTCCTGCTGCAACGGGAAGGCGCGGCTGCGGTGGTCGGCTGGCCGGAGAAGCTCTTCGCCCGCATCAACGCTGCACTGCCGGGCATCGTGGATGGCGCGATCCACAGGCAACTCCCGGTCATCCACCGCCATGCACGCCAGCAGACGACAACATCCACGACCGCAGCAGCCGGGAACCCCGGGAGACATACCGCATGATGAACCGCCGACTCACCACCTTCGCCACCCTGGCCTGCGCCGCATTCCTGGTCCTTTCCGGTGGCACCGCCTGTGCCAGCGATACCTTCGACGCAGAACTCGATGCCCTGCGCAACGCCTGGGCCATTGCGAACTATCAGACGCCGAAGGACCAGCGGGAAGCCGCCTTCGGGAAGCTCAAGGTCGAGTCCGCCGCATTCGCAGACCGGTACCCGAAGCGTCCCGAGGCCCTGATCTGGGACGGCATCATCCAGAGCAGCTACGCCGGCGCGAACGGCGGCCTCGGCGCCATGGGTCCGGCGAAACGCGCGCGGGCCCGGTTCGAGGCGGCCCTCGCCATCGACGACAGGGCACTCGACGGCTCCGCTTACACCAGCCTTGGCACCCTCTATCACAGGATGCCCGCCTGGCCCATCGGCTTCGGCAATGACAAGAAGGCGTACGAGTGCCTCGAGAAAGCCGTGGAAATCAATCCAGCCGGGATCGATCCGAACTACTTCCTTGGCGAATTCTTCTACGACAAAGGTGACTACCAGGGCGCACTGCGCCATCTCGAGACGGCGCAGAAGGCCCTGCCCCGGCCAGGTCGCGAGGTCGCCGACGCCGGACGCCAGGGCGAGATCCGCGAACTCATCGCCAAGGTGAAGAAAAAGCTGGACTGAGGATGCCCGGGGCAACCTGGCTGCAGATCCGCTCAGTCGCGCTCGACGGAATACACCAGATCCAGGGACTGATCCTCGCCGCTGGAGGCCTCGATGCTCAGGTTGCGGTTCAGGCGGTAGCGGGCGAGCACCGTGCCGATGCGGTTGAACAGGCCGTAGCTGAAGCGGACGTAGAGGTCCGACCCGAGATGCTTGCCGGCAACCACCTGCGCGGTTTCAACGCTGCCGGCCTCGACGCCCAGTTCATCGAGCGTCACGGCATTGCCGATCGCCTGCGTGATGGGCGAGGTCTGCTGCACGCCCAGGGCCAGGGCGGCACCCGCCACCGCGGACTGGTCCTTCTCGCTGCCACCCTGCAGGGGATGCCCGGTGATGAGATAGGAAATGGCATCGGCCTGCGACATGGCGGGTTCCGAGAAGACCTGGCTCTGCGGCCGGCTGGCGGTACCCGACAACCGGATGCCCGCAGTGATGTTGCGGCCTTCGTACTCCACATGGCGGGTGGCGCGGATATCGACGGCCGGGTCATCGAGCGGGCCTGAAAAACCGAGCGTACCTCGCTCGATGACGAGTTCCTTGCCGTAGGCACCGAAGCGTCCTTCCTTCAGGTGCAGCACGCCGAAACCCTGCGGCGCACGATCCGGAGCCTGGGACAGCGCCAGGTTGCCTTCCAGCAGCGTATCCAGGCCGAAACCCTTGAAGTGGACCTGGCGTCCCAGTTCGATTGCAACCTCACCACCGATGGTGGTGCTGATTGCCGCGTCAGCTGCACGCGGCGGCCGGTCCCGCACCACGGCATCGGCAGAAGGCGATGCTGCGCTGGCCGGCAACTCCCGCATGACAATCGCAGCCTGCGGGATGACCAGCCGGCCGGAAGCCGTGATCGCACCTGGCGCATAGTCGAGGCGCAGATCCGGCGAGACCTGCACCTGGCGATCAGGCAGGCGCACGGCATCGAGGCGATTGCCCCGCATGCGCATCCAGCCCCGCGGTCCACCCGCTGCCAGTGGCTGCAGC
>CAZQGA010000073.1:0-8874 GCA_964592735.1 uncultured Chromatiaceae bacterium
GATGCGGTCTGCCACCCGTTCGACCAGCATGCAGAGAAATTCACCGGGACTTGCCGGCCCATCTCCGGCCTCGAGTGCACCCTTGAGCTCGGCGCCCACCCGCAGCGGACGCCGTCGCACGGTGAAGATGCGGTCACGCTCCAGCCAGACCCGCAGCGACACCATGTCGTCGGGCTCCGCACCCGGGTTCAGGTTCACGCCACGCAGGATGACCAGCAGGCCGTTGCGCGAGGGTGCGCTGCGCGGGCGCGTGTCTTCGGCAACGAGCGCTGCGGCAATCGGCGGTTCCAGGCCCCCTTGCTCCTCGAGCCACTGCCCGGGTGCAGGCTCGCTGATGTCGAAGTGGGCCCAGAGCAGGCCCTGTCCAGGGTCCCAGGATGCAAGACCCTCCCAGCCGACGGGCCGGCCACCGCCCTGGCGATCGAGCAGCATGGCCCAGAGCAGGCCGCGATCACCAGCAGCTGACGGCTGAGTGCTCATGAGCACACCCGTTGACCCGGACACCGCTGGCAGCCCATCCCTGGCACGCAGTTCAGCACGCGGGACGGAACACCAGGCCACCGCCCGGGATGCCCGCAGCAGGCACCGGCGTCGAAGCCCTGTTCAGTTGACATGCGCAGTCCGGTGTCATGAGGCGGATGTTAGGGTCCTGCAGAAACCAAATCAAAGCCCGTGACAGTCTGGCCGGTTCCACCCGGTCCTGGCCAATGCTGGCCGGCCAGGCGGGCCCTGTCTGCTCCGCCGGTACCCCGGCGTTGCCCCTCCTGCCCGCCCTGCGGCTACAATCATCCCCACCCTGCAACACCCCGGCCAGCAGCCTGTTCCGGGGTGGTGGCAACCCATGCATCACGGCAACCAGAGGAAAGCGACTCCATGACCAGCAAATCCGCGAAGATCTCCGCCGTCGTCGGCAGCCTGCTCGCACTCGGCACGCTGGGTGCTGGCACCACCGCGCTCGCCGCTGACAACGCCGCCAGGATCAAGTGCTACGGCGTTGCCAAGGCGGGGCAGAATGACTGCGCGTCCAAGACCCACGGCTGCCAGGGCCTCGCAACGGCCGACAACGATCCGGCGGAGTGGAAGTTTCTCCCCAAGGATGAATGCGAGAAGCTGGGTGGCAGCACCAAGCCCGGCCAGAAGCCCGAATAGTCCTGCTTCCGGGTCATCATCCGGGCAATGGCCTCACCAGCCGCGGCAGCCCTGGCTGTGACCAACCACCCTTCACGACCGATCCCGGCAGTTGCCGGGATCGGTCTGCGCGCGCCCCATCACGCCGAGTTCCTGGCCACCCGGCCAGCCGTGCCCTGGGTCGAGGTGCACAGCGAGAACTTCTTCGCTGATGGCGGCCGCCAGCTGGCGATCCTCGATGCCGTGCGCCAGGACTACGGGCTGAGCCTGCACGGCGTGGGCCTCTCGCTGGGCTCGACCGACCCGCTGGACGAGGAGCACCTCCGCCGCCTGCAACGACTGGTGGAGCGTACCGCGCCCGCACTCGTTTCCGAACACCTCGCCTGGGGCAGCGTGGACGGCAGCTTCCTCAACGACCTGCTGCCGATGCCGTACACGGCAGAAGCCCTGGCGCATCTCGCCTCGCGCATCAGGCAGGTGCAGGACCGGCTGCGCCGGCAGATCCTTATCGAGAACGTTTCCAGCTACCTCAGCTTCACCGGCGCCGAAATGACCGAATGGGAGTTCGTCGCCACACTCGCCCGCCGCGCCGGATGCCTGCTGCTGGTCGACGTCAACAACATCTACGTCAGCGCCTGCAACCACGGCTTCGATCCGCTCGAGTACCTCGACGCCATGCCGCCGGAACTCGTCGGGGAATATCACATCGCCGGCCACTGCGTGGTGGAGGCCGCCGGCGAGCGGCTGCTCATCGATACCCACGATGCGCCCGTGGCCGATGCGGTCTGGGCGCTGTTCGAGGAAGCGCTTGCCCGTATCGGGCCGCGACCCGTGCTGCTCGAACGCGACGCGCGCCTGCCACCATTGCCGGATCTGGTCAGCGAAGCACAACTCGCCGACAGGATGATGGAGGCGCGCCGTGTCCGCACTGCGTGAGCTGCAACGCGACTTCCTCGCGGTGATGCTCCGGCGCCGCGACACCGGGACGCTCGATCGCCACCTGCAACGGCGCGGCGACGTCGCCCGTCGCATCGGCGTGTACAAGACGAATACGCGCGTGAACTTCCTCACGGCGATCGACGTGGCCTTCCCGGTGCTCAGCGCACAACTCGGCCGGGAGGAATTCCGCCGCATGGCCTGGAGCTACCAGCGCCAGCACCCCTCACCGTCGGGCAACCTCTTCGAGACCGGCCGTGCACTGCCGCAATTCCTCGCCACGGCACTGGCCGGCACGGCTGCGCAATGGCTGCATGACCTGGCACGCCTGGAATGGCTCGTGCAGGAAGCCATGACCGCGGCGGATGACAACGCCTGCTTCGACCCGGGCGCCCTCGCCGGCCTGGCGCCGGAGTTGCAGGGCCGACTGCGCTTGCGGCTGCATCCTGCGGTGCGCCTCGTGGCACTCGCCTACCCCTGCTTCGATGCCTGGCAGGCTTTCCAGGAAGGGCGCAAGGCTGGCGCACCGCCCGCCGCCAGCACGGAACACCTCCTGGTACGCCGTTGCGGCGAGGGCATCGAGCTGCACCGGCTGGAGGCCGCCGCATACGCCGCCCTGGCAGCACTCGCCACCGGCGAGACGCTCGCCGCGGCAGTCGATGCCGCAAGCGACATCACACCCGATTTTGAAACCGGCAGTTGCCTGGCGCAGTGGGCTGCCGGCGGTGTCATCATCGGCGTGGAAATCCCGGGCGACGCACCGTAGCGCGCCGGACCCCGGGCCCGTTGCGAATGCTGACGGAGGAGCCATGCGCACTGGAATACAGGCGGGGACGTCGGCCGGTTCGCTGCCGATCATCCTGATCGCCGCAGTGCTGCAGGGATGGGGCCTTTATGGCCTGCATCACGCGATCGTATCCCGGCACTGGCCGGCGACCTCCGACGGCTGGCTGTTTGCCTGCTACGGCATCGTGCTGTTCGCACCCGTCACGCTGCAATTGCTGGCCGGGCTCGCACGTCGCCGGGAGCACTGGGTCATCGCAGCCGTCATCGGGCTTGCCTATGCGGGCTTCGGTGCCTACCACGGAAACGCCGTATTCGTACCGTCTGAGGAAGGATCCGCTGGCGACGATGGCGGCATTTTCGCGCTGGGGGTCGAGGCTGTCGTGCTCTGGCTCCTGGTGCTGCCATTCCTGCAGGCGCGACTCGCAACCGGGCGCTGGACACTTCACTATCCTGCGCTGTTCTCGTTTTCATGGAACAACGCGCTGCTGCTCGCCGAAGCGGTGCTGTTCACTGGCTTGTTCTGGCTGCTGCTGGCGCTCTGCGCGGCGCTGTTCCACATGCTCGGCATCGATTTCTTCCGCGAGCTGTTTGCTGAACCGGCCTTCATCTATCCGGTGACGGCACTGACCTTCGGCATTGCCTTGCACCTGATTGGCAGCATCGAGCGGCTGGCCGCGGTGGTACTCGAACAGCTGTTAAACGTCCTGAAGTGGCTTGCAGTCATCGCCGGCCTGATTCTTGCGCTCTTCACGATCGCGCTCGTATTCAAGCTGCCGGGGCTGGTCAGTTCCGGCGAACGTGCGATCGGTGCGGTCTGGCTCCTGTGGCTCGTGGCGGTGATGGTTCTGCTGCTTAACGCCGCGTATCGCGATGGCACGGTGGCAAGACCTTATCCAGCCGCAATTGCACAGGCATTGCGCTGGGCCGTACCCCTGCTCATCATCGTGGCACTCACCGCCTTCTACGCACTCAGCGTGCGCACCCGCAGCTACGGCCTCACGGTCAGCCGGATCTGGGCATTCATCGTCGCCGCTGCCGCATTCACCTATGCCACCGGCTACGGCATCAGTGCATTCAACCGCACAAGCTGGCTCCCGGGTATTGCCCGTGTAAACACAGGCGTAGCGCTGGCGTTGATCGTGGTGCTGACATGTACACTCACCCCGCTCACCTCGCCATACCGGCTGGCTGCCAACAGCCAGTTCCAGGCCGTGCTACGGCTGCCAGCACAGGCGGCACCAGAAGACAGGTATTCCGCCCGGAAGGGCGATACGCCGTTTGAATACCTGCGCTTCAGCGCCGGGCGCTATGGCCTGGACCGGCTGCGGGAACTGACGACCATCGATGCCGGGGCGCAGTCCGGGCGGATTCAAGCCGCCGCACGCGCTGCGCTGGCCCGCAAGCAGCGCTGGATTCCCGCGCAATCTGATCCAGGCGAGTATCTGGCCACGTTGACGATATATCCAGCCGGGCGCACGCTCGATGCCTCACTCGCAGAGGTCGCTCGTGCTTCATTACGAAATGACAGTGCCATCATTTTCGATGAAGAGCCCGGGATGGGCGTCTTCATCGACCTGGACGGAGACGGTACGGACGAGCTGGTTCTGCTGCATTCGTCCGGTGGCTGGTCATTCGGGCATCACGATGGCGCCTGGAAACAAGTTGGGCGATTCAGCTTGAACCTGGGGCCAAAGGACTGGAAAAAACTGCGGGAAGAAGCGCAAGCCGGCCTGATCGCGGTGGTCCCCCCGGCGTGGAAGCAACTGCAGATCGGCACGCGGCGTATCGAAGTCGCACCTCCGTAAGACCCGGGCTGCGTCCATCAAACGCCGCTTCACGATCCGGCCGGGGTTCGTTCGTGTGCGGACTGGCTAGCCCTCGCGGTGATGCGCCGGCGCAACCACCACCGGCACGCCCTTGTGCCGTGCGTAGGCCTCGGCCAGGGTCAAGGCTGCATCCTGGCTGGCGAGGAGACCGTCGAAGAGCTTGCGCAGGCGCCAGCCGCCGGTGCCATCGCTGCGCGGGACATGGCCAACGACCCGTTCGATGACGGTGAAGACCCCGGTGGCCTCGTCACCGTGACAGGAGATGCGCAGGAAGTCATCTGCCGCCCCGGCAAAATGCTGGTCATGGATCACACGTACGCTGCTCACGGTTGCCACCTTTCTGGAATCACGAGCCTCGCCCGGAAACAAGCAGCTTGCATACCATGCAACATAAGCGCGCAACGGGCTGCAGCAAGGGCGGGATTAAGTCCGCCGTGCTGACGCAGCACGTCACTTCCTGACGCGACCGGTCAGGCGAAGGCGCAGGGCAGGTCAGCCGATGACCACCGGTTGATCCGGCAACTCGTTGCGATCATCGGCGCGTGGCGGAAAATGCCGGCCGATCAGGACCGAGACCGCGGCGATGCCAGCGAGCGCGCCTGCTTCGAAGTGCCCGGCACGGAATTCTGCTTCCATCAGACGGCAGACGATCGCCCATTCCCCGGCGGTAACACTGTCCGCAAAACCCCGGTCGGCGACGATGTGGATGTCATGTCCGGCGAGCAGCACGTAGATCAGCACGCCATTGTTCTGCGCCGTGTCCCAGACGCCCAGTTGCCCGAACAATTCGAGCGCGCGGCGCCGGCCGGCTTGCGGATCACGCATCCAGGTGAAGTCCAGGCAGGTCTCGATGGCAAAACGGATTTCCCCGGCGTGCTCGCGCTCGGCAGCACGGATCGCCGCCGTGATCGCGGCCAACGTTGCCGGCGGGAACCGCCGGCGCAACCACCAGCGGGGCATCAGCAGATGAGTGAGCATCTGGCGCACCGTTCTACCAGCGCCCTGACGAGCCGCCGCCGCCAAAGCTGCCACCCCCGCCACCGAAACTTCCACCGCCGCGCCCGCCGCCGAAGCCCCCGCCGCCGGGCAGGCCGCCCCGTCCCGGGCTCACCCAGCCGCCCGGCGCCGCGCGCGACAGCAAGGTCAGGAAAAAGGCGAGCAGTGCTGCCAGCAGCGCGAAGGCCGCGGCACCGATGAACAGCCAGGCGATGCCGCCAGCCATCAGACCCGTGGCGAGTGCGCCGGGCAACTGGCCGAGCAACCGTTTGAGCGCGGTGCCGAACATAACCGTGAAAAAGAACAGGATCGGCAGGAACTGCAGCAGTGCATCGAAGCCGCCCGGCTGCTGGCGGCCAGCCTGGACCTCGGGCAGCGGCTCACCATCGATCACCGCCAGGATGCGGGTGACGCCCGCATCGATGCCACCGTAGAAGTCCCCGGTGCGGAAGCTTGGCGTGATGACCTCATCAATGATGCGGTGAGTGGTGGCATCGGGCAGCGCGCCTTCCAGACCATACCCCACGTCGATACGCAGCTCCCGGTCGTCCCTCGCCACCAGCAGCAGCACGCCGTCATCCACACCCTTGCGACCCAGCTTCCAGGCCTCCGCCACGCGGATCCCGTACTGCTCGATGGTCTCCGGCCGGGTCGTGGGCACCAGCAGTACGGCGATTTGTGCGCCCTTGCGGGCTTCGAAGGCGGCCAGCTTCTGCTCCAGCGCTGCCGTCTGCGCCACGTCCAGCGTCCCGGTCAGGTCGGTGACGCGGGCATGCAACGCCGGAACAGCCAGCTGGGCGAGTGCGACCCCGGCAGTCCACAACAGGCCCAGCAGCAGCAAAGAACCGGCCGCGACCACTGGTCGCAGCACTGGCCTGGAGGCAGGCATTGCCGTCATGCACGGCCACCCGTTCACTGCGTCTGGAACTTGACCTCGGGCGGGCGCGATATTTCCGCTTCGTTCTGCACGGTGAAGCCCGGCTTCACGGCGAAGCCGAACACCTTTGCCGTGAGGTTCGACGGGAATTGGCGCACGGTGGTGTTGTAGGCCTGGACCGCGGCAATGTAGCGGTTGCGCGCCACCGTGATGCGATTCTCGGTGCCCTCGAGCTGCGCCTGCAGGTCGCGGAAGTTCTGGTCTGACTTCAGGTTGGGGTACTGCTCGGCCACCACCAGCAGGCGCGACAGCGCACCGGTCAATTCACCCTGTGCCTGCTGGAACTTCTCGAAGGCCGCCGGATCGTTGAGCAGTTCCGGCGTGGCCTGGATCGAGCCGACGCGGGCACGTGCCTCGGTGACCCGCGTCAGCACCTCGCGCTCCTGCTGCGCATAGCCCTCGACGGTGCGCACCAGGTTCGGGATCAGGTCGGCACGGCGCTGGTACTGATTGAGAACCTCGGCCCAGGCCGCCTTGATCTGCTCATCCTCGGACTGCAGGGTGTTGTAGCCGCAGCCCGACAGCAGGGACATTGCCCCCAGCATCAGTACCCAACCCAGAAATCTTGCCATGACCGCTCTCCCGCCCTGCTCCAGGGAACACACCCGCCAGGTCTCCCCGGCAGGCGCCATCAAGGCATGCGGATCTTGCCACCGCCTGCCATGCCGCCGAGGCCACCGAGCTGGGCTGCCGCCCCGCCCGCGTCGGGAACGATGATCGAGGAAGCAGCCTCGCGGCGCATCTCCTCGAGCCGCTCCATGGTCTGCTGCAAAGCAGCCTTGGCGCCCTCGGCGAATTTCGCGGTCGCCTCCCGGAGGTTGCCTGCCTCGATTTCAAAAGACAGCGGCAGGGCGCCCGCGGCTGTCAGGATCTGCGTCTGGCCGATGTACAGCACCGGCCGCTCCGGATCGGGTCGCCCCAGCGAATCCACCGGGGACAGGCGCTGGATGGTACCTACGCGGCGATCGGTGAAGACCTCCTCGAGATACAGGTCGTCACTGCTCATTTGCGGCTCAGCGCCGTGGCTTTGTCTGTCGATCATGATGCTCCGGCCTCGGACTGAGGGCTGGTTGAACGCGAAGGTTAGCATGGCGGCAGCGACCAGCGTCCATTTAAGCTGCACCGCCACGATGGCACGACAGGGCTCCACCCCCCCCTTCCGCGGCACCCGACAGAAGCCTAAAATGCCGCCCCCGAAGAAGCCAGAATCCTTCACGAACGGCAGCCCACGCATTCCCGGGCTGCGAGCCGGCGAGCGCCGGGTCGACGCACAAGGCAACACCAGACCAGCAAGCGAACCACAGGCCGTGTCTCCAGGCACAGACGGCCTGCCTGCGCAATACCGGAACCCGGCTGCTGCAAGCCGGGATCCCGCAGGTGTGTCGTGCCCGTGAGCGGCTGCCAGAGAGGCGAAGGCTGTATGCCAAGACGAACCATCCCGATCATCGCTGTCGTCATCCTGCTGAATCTCAGCCTGTGGGCCTGGGTCAACCGCCCGCATGAAGAAGCCGGCTGGAGCGGCGTGCTCCGCGGCGTGTCGTTCTCGCCCTACCAGGCGAAAGAGGATCCTCTCGCCAACCGCTTCCCGACGACACAGGAAATCGACCGCGACCTGCAGACCGTCGCCAGCCGCGTTTCGCGCGTACGCACCTACTCTTCCCTCGACGGCATGGAGCAGATCCCGGCCCTGGCGAAGAAGTACGGCCTGAAGGTCACTGCGGGCGCCTGGCTCGATACCCGCACCGAGCGCAACGAGCACGAACTGCGCAACCTGGTGCGCAACGCCCGCAGCCAGTCGAATATCGAACGGGTGATCATCGGCAACGAAAGCATCCTGCGCGGTGACTTCAAGCCCGCGGAACTCGCGCGGATTCTGCGCAAGGTACGCAGCCAGGTCAGCCAGCCCGTCAGCACGGCCGAACCCTGGCACGTCTGGATCCGCCATCCGGAGCTGGCAGCAGAAGTGGACTTCATCGCCGCTCATATCCTGCCGTACTGGGAGGGGGTGCCAGCCGACCAGGCGCTGAAGTTCACCGTGGAGCGCTATGACCAGCTCCGCAAGGCCTTCCCCGACAAGCCCATCCTGATCGCCGAAGTCGGCTGGCCAAGTCACGGCAACCGCCGTGAGCAGGCCGTGGCTTCCCAGGTCAACCAGACCCGCTTCCTGCGCCGCTTCCTGAACGCCGCCGACGCGCGCGGCATGGACTACTTCATCATGGAGGCCTTCGACCAGCCCTGGAAGCGCGGCATCGAAGGTACCGTCGG
>CAZQGA010000074.1:0-8873 GCA_964592735.1 uncultured Chromatiaceae bacterium
CGAAGTACTGCCGGGCATGACCCGCATCGTGGCGCGCTACGGCTTCATGGAAAGCCCGCAGATCACCCAGGTGCTCTATGACGCGGAAAAGGAGGGGCTGCGCTTTGATCCGGGCGAGGCGACATTCTTTGTCGGTACCGAGTCGGTGTTCTACGGGCGCACGACGCTGCGGGCCTGGGAGAAGCGCCTGTTTGCCTTCCTGATGCGCAACTCCCGTCGTGCCGCCAGCTTTTACGGCGTGCCCGATGCCCGGCTGGTGGAGTTTGGTACGCGCCTGCAGGTTTAGCTGCGCAGCCGATTTTGGCCCCTGGCGGGCCTCCCGTGCGGCACGCAGCCTTGCTAAGCTTTGCGATTCCAACTGGAGGAGCTGCCATGATCCATTGCCCGCGTCCGCTTGCCTGGATGCCGCTTGCTGCCCTGGCCCTGCTTGGCAGCACCGCCAGTGCCGCTGACCTCAAACTCGATACCCCGCAGGACCACCTCACTGCCCTGCGCAAGATCCAGTGTTCGACGAAGGACGGCGAGGCCGCAGCCTTCTACTGGAACGGCTACGCCTACAGCCGCGTGCCGGGCGAGCCGGACCGGCAGCTGTTCCGGGTCGAGGGGATGAACATCCGCCAGTGCGGACCGCTCAACGATGCGAAGGACGGCAGCTTCAAGATGACGACGCGTGAGGTACTGCTCTACGAGGACCCAAAGACCGGTGCGGTACTCAATACCTGGGACAACCCCTGGACCGGCAGGCAGGTCAAGGTCCTGCACGTTGCCAACGATCCGGTGAACCAGCGCATCGCTGCAACCGGCCGCGACGGCAAGCCCTTCCAGATGCCGCTGGAGATCAACGCCAAGCAGTGGTGGCTGACCTCGACGGTGCCGCTTTTTTATCGTAACCCGCTCGCAGGTGATTATCAGGACTACATCGGTGGCAAGTACCACGCGACCGAGATGTTCAATTTCTTTGGTGACGTTGCCGACCTGGCCGATCCGCGTCGCAGTACCGCGACCGTCAGGGTCGGCTGGGTGCGCCTGTCGGGATGGCTGCCCTGGATGGAAATGGGTGATCGGGCCGGGCTGGTGTATTTCAGCACGGCAGGCCGCAAGGTCGATCGCTGGGAGGATATTCCTGAGTCATTCCGGAACGAGATCAAGGCGAACTATCCGGTGTATCAGTCGGCCCCTCCCCTCGATGATGAGCGGCCCAACGAGACCAGCTGGACCTACTTCAGGAAAATGACCCCGGTTGGTCGATGAGCAGCGCGGGCAGCAGCGGTCGCCGTGAATTGCCGGTGCGCAACCCGCGCACCGGCGAGGCCGATTACGTCATTCATCCGCTCGACGCAGCTCAGCTTGCGGCGCTGGGCGACCGCCTGCGGCAGGCCCAGCCGGCCTGGTCTGCCGCCGGCGTGACCCACCGCGCTGCGGTGCTGCGCGAGTGGTCGCGCCAGCTGCTGAACGATTCTGCCGCCGTACAGGCTGCGCTCGCTGCTGATACCGGCCGGCATCGCCTGGCGGTGACGGAGGTGCAGACCTTGCCAGGGATGGTCGAAGGCTATGCCGCCATGGGCAGCGCCGTGCTGGCACCACCGGCTGAGCGGCCGTCAGTGGTGCCGGGCATTGGCATCGGCACGGATCTCGTGCCCTATGCGGTCACGGGCGTGATCAGCCCGTGGAATTTCCCGTTCCTGCTCTCCATGCTTGATACCGTTCCGGCCTTGATGGCTGGTTGCGCCGTCATCGTCAAGCCGAGTGAGGTGACACCGCGTTTCATCAGGCCGCTCATGGAATCAGTGCGCCGTGTCCCGGAGCTGGCCGGCGTGCTGGCCTTCATCGAGGGCGATGGCGCGACCGGTGCCGCACTCATCGAGGAGTCCGATATCGTCTGCTTTACCGGCAGCGTCGCCACCGGACGCAAGGTGGCCGAGGCCTGCGCGCGACAGTTCATCCCGGCCTGCCTGGAACTCGGCGGCAAGGACCCGGCAATCGTGCTGGCGTCTGCCGACCCCGTACGTGCTGCCGAGGTGGTGCTGCGCGCCTCCGTGCAGGCGACCGGCCAGGCCTGCCAGTCCCTCGAGCGGGTCTATGTGCAGCGACCCATCCACGCGGCTTTCCTGGCTGCCCTGGTGGATGCCGCCCGGCGGGTCGAGCTGAATTTCCCGGATGTGCACGCGGGTCAGATCGGGCCGCTGATCTTCGCGCGCCAGGCCGATCTCATCGCCGACCAGCTCGCCGATGCCCGCGCGCGTGGCGCACAGGTCCTCACGGGCGGGGAGATCGAGCGGCACGGTGGCGGCAGCTGGCTGCGGCCGACAGTGATTACCGGCGTCACACCTGACATGAAAGTCATGACCGAGGAAACTTTTGGGCCGGTGATCCCGGTCGTGTCCTTCGATGATGTCGAGGAGGCCATCGGGCTCGCCAATGATTCGCCTTACGGCCTGTCGGCGGCGGTGTTTGGGGCTGAAGCCGAAGCGCGGCAGGTGGCGCGCCGCCTCGATGTCGGTGCCGTGAGCATCAACGACGGTGGCCTCACCACCGAGGCCTTCGACGCGGAGAAGAACTCCTTCAAGCTCTCCGGCATGGGACCGTCCCGCATGGGTTCCTCCGGCTTGCTGCGTTTCCTGCGCAAGCGCGCCATCCTCATCCAGCGGGGCCGGGCCAAGGTGATTGCCGACCTCGACGAGCGCGGAGTCGCAGGCAAGGGGTGAGCGACACGCCCGCCTGGCACCTGTTCGTGCCGAAGCTGGTGACGACGCTTCGGCAAGGCTACGGCGTCGCTGATTTCCGCCACGATGCCATCGCCGGGCTCACGGTGGCGATTGTTGCGCTGCCGCTTGCCATGGCGCTGGCGATAGCCTCGGGAGCCACACCCGCCAGTGGGCTGGTCACCGCGGTGATTGCCGGCTTCCTCATTTCCGCGCTCGGCGGCAGCCGCTTCCAGATCGGTGGACCGACCGGGGCTTTCGTTGTCGTCGTGTACGGCGTCATCTCCCGCCACGGCTATGATGGCCTGCTCCTGGCAACCCTGATGGCAGGTGCCATGCTGGTGCTGGCGGGGCTCGCCCGCGTGGGCACCTGGATCAAATACATCCCGGAGCCGGTGGTCACCGGTTTCACTTCGGGCATAGCGGTGATCATCTTCTCGAGCCAGGTGAAGGATTTTCTCGGGCTCGACATGGGTGCGGTGCCGGCGGAATTTTTTGCGCAGTGGGCCGCCTTCTGGGCGGCACGTGGCAGCGTGAATGGCGCGGCACTGGGCTTGTCCGCTGGCGCACTGGCGCTGATCCTCCTGCTGCGCCGTCATGCGCCACGGGTACCGGGGTTTCTGCTGGCGATCGTCGGTGCGGCAGTCGTTGCTGCGCTGGCCGGCCTGCCTGTCGAGACCATTGGTTCGCGTTTCGGCGGCATTGCCGGCAGTCTGCCAGCGCTGTCGTTGCCGGAGTTGTCCTTCGAGCGCATGCGCATCCTCATGCCGAGTGCCTTCACGATTGCCTTCCTGGCCGGGGTCGAGTCACTGCTTTCGGCCGTGGTGGCTGATGGCATGACCGGACGGCGCCATCGCTCCAACTGCGAGCTGGTGGCGCAGGGCGTGGCCAACGCGGCTTCAGCCCTGTTCGGCGGCCTGCCGGCAACCGGGGCGATTGCCCGCACTGCCACCAGCATCCGCTCAGGCGCCCGCTCACCGGTCGCCGGGATGCTGCATGCAGTCTTCCTGCTGCTCTTCATGCAGACTCTGGCGCCGCTCGCCAGCTACATCCCCATGGCCAGCCTGGCAGCGGTGCTGGTGGTCGTTGCCTGGAACATGAGCGAGATGCAGCGTTTTCGCCATCTCCTGCGGGGCCCGGCGGGTGATCGCGTCCTCCTGCTGTTGACCTTCGGCCTCACTGTTGCGGTCGATCTCACGGTCGCGATCGAGGTGGGCGTGGTGCTGGCATCCATCCTGTTCATGCATCGCATGAGCGAGGTGGTGGCCATCGCCGGTGCGGATGACGCCCTGGCGCTGGCGCTGGTGGAGACGGACGAGGACGATTTTTCCCGGCCGCGCAGCGACGTGTATTCGCAGCGTGATGCCCTGCCACCGGGCGTGGAGGTGTTCCAGTTGCGCGGCCCGCTGTTCTTCGGCGTGGCAGGTCGCCTCTCAGAGGTCATCGAGCGTATCGGCGGCTCACCACGGGTCTTCATCCTGCGCATGCGCGAGGTGCCGATGGTGGACGCCACGGGAGCGACGAAACTGCGGGATTTCATCGATCAGGCCTGCGGGCACGGTACCCGGGTGATCCTGTCCGGTCTGCAGCCCCAGCCGCGTGCGGTGCTGGTGCAGATGGGCGTGCTCGATGGAGGGCGGCAGGTGAGTGTCGTCGCGGATTTCGCTGCGGCAGTCGCCCTGGCGCGCCAAGTGGTGGGCGCGTGACTGTCATGGCGTGGGGGGCAGCAGCATGGACCGGAGGCCAGCTGGTTCCCGCTGCTCTCGGTCTGCTTGCACTGCTGGCTGCGGTGCCTGGCGTTGCGTCCGCAGCGCAGACAGACGTGGAACACGGCAGGGCGGCGCCAGGAGAATCGGATCCGGGTGTGGGCATGCCGGTCACGCGCATCATCGTTGGCCTGCGCCCGGAGGTTGGTGCAGCACGCACGGCCCCCGAAGGTGGTGTTCATGCCCTGGCCTGGCGCAGCCGGCTGGCATCCGGGGCCCGGCGCGCCATCGGGCCTGCACTGGAGCTGGTGGAACTGGAGCAGCCCGTCAGCGGCAGCGAACTGGCCGATGTGCTGGCCAGCCTGCAGGCCGACCCCGCCGTGGCCTTCGCAGAGCCGGATCGCCGCGTTCGGCGCCATGCGCTGCCCAACGACGCCTTGTATCCAGGCCAGTGGTACCTGCAGGGCAACGCACCAGCAGCCATCGATGTCGAGTCGGCCTGGGACACCAATACAGGCTCAGCCGGTATCGTGGTGGCCTTGCTCGATACCGGCGTGCGCTTCGATCACCCCGACCTGGGGCGGGCAGGGCGTGGCGGGCGCCTGCTGCCAGGCTACGATTTCGTCAGCAATCCCCGTATCGCCAATGATGGTGATGGCTGGGATCCCGATCCGGCGGATCCAGGTGACTGGGTTACCGACAGTGACATACGGCTGCCGGAGTTTTCCGGTTGCGAGGTTGAAGACAGTTCCTGGCATGGAACCCGGGTGGCTGGCCTGGTTGCGGCACGAACCAACAATGGCAGCGGCATTGCTGGCGCAACCTGGGCAGGCTGGATCCTGCCGGTGCGGGTGCTCGGCAAGTGCAGCGGCTACGATTCCGACATCCTGCAGGCGATGCGCTGGGCGGCAGGCCTGCACGTCGATGACGTGCCGGACAACCGCTACCCGGCACGCGTGCTGAACATGAGTCTCGGTGGTTCGGGTGGCTGTACGCAAGGCTACCAGACGGTGATTGAGGAACTGCGAACGCGGGGGGTCGTGGTCGTTGCCTCGGCAGGCAACTCGGGTGCTGCGGTCGAATATCCGGCTGTGTGCCCGGGCGTGGTCGCCGTCGCAGGGCTGCGTCATGCCGGCACCAAGGTGGGCTACAGCAACCTCGGCCATGAGGTTGCCGTGGCAGCACCGGCAGGCAATTGTGTCAACCTCACCGGCGGGCCTTGCCTGTATTCGCTCGACACCACCGTGGACCGGGGCACCCGGGGACCTGCCGGTGCGGACTACACGGACCAGATCAACGCCAATTTCGGCACCAGTTTCTCTGCCCCCCAGGTGAGCGCCATTGCTGCGCTCATGCAAGCCGTGAACGGCAACCTTGGTGTGGCGCAGGTGACCGCACGCCTGCGCGCCAGTGCGCGGCCATTTCCGGCGCCGCAGCCCGGCATTCCGTGGTGCCATGTCCCCGACGGCAGCACTGATATCCAGGAAGCCGAATGTGGCTGTACCACCAGCACCTGTGGTGCCGGCATGGTGTACGCACCTGGTGCTGTGGCCGAAGCGCTGCGGCCGATCGCAGCCGTGCGACTGCCGGCGACAGTGTCACCGGGGCAGGACGTGCGGCTGGATGCGACGGGCAGTGCGGCAGCCTGCGGCCGGGCCATTGCGGCATACCACTGGTTGCCGCTCGATGGTGCCCCTGTCATCAGCGGTGACGAGGGGGCCGTGGCGACGCTTCAGGCGCCGGGCAGTGGCACGGTCAGTCTGCGCCTCACGGTGACGGATGACAGGGGACGGACGGATAGCGCAGACATCGAGGTGGGAAGCGCTGTGGCGTCGTCGGGGGCACCCGCCAGCGCCGGCAACCGTGCCTGCCCCGTGGAGATCGTGCCGGTCGTGGCGCCACCGTCAGCGGGTGGTGGTGGCGGCGGGGCGCTTGACTGGACCGGGCTGCTCGTCCTCCTGGTGGCGGCCCTTGCGCGTCGCCACCAGGAGCCTCGCGGCCGGCCCGGGCTCAGAACATCGATGTACCAGGTGGCGCTTCTGGCTCCGGAGCCTTGCCCCGGCTCGGGATGTGGTCGCCGGTGATCATCTGGTCGTAGGCCATGCCTGGACCGATCATCGGGTAGACGCCAGCGTCCGGATCGATCACGACTTCAAGGAAGGCCGGGCCCGGGTATTCCACGAACGCCTTCACCACGCGGGGCACATCGGCCTTGCGGTCGAGGCGCACGGCGTAGCCGAAGCCATCGGCCTGGGCAGCCTTGATGAAGTCCTTGCGGTGCAGGGATTTGTCGCTGCCCGAGAGCCGTCCCTTGTAGAACAGCCGCTGCCACTGCTTGACCATGCCGTCGCCATAGTTGTTGAGCACGACGACCTTGATCGGCAGTTCGTAGGTGGTGACGGTTTCCAGGTCGCCGATGTTCATGCGCAGGCTGCCGTCGCCGTCGATATCGATGACAAGGCGGTCTGGCCGCGCAAACTGGGCGCCGATGGCCGCCGGCAGGCCGAAGCCCATGGTGCCCATGCTGCCCGAGGTCAGCCACAGCCGCGGCTCCCGGAAGTCGAAATACTGTGCTGCCCACATCTGGTGCTGGCCGACACCGGTGGAGATGATGGCCTCGCCGCGCGTGAGCCGGTTGATTTCCTCGATCACGTAGTACGGCTGGATCAGCGCACTGTCGCGGTCATAGTTGTAGGCATAGCGGCACTTGAGTTCGGCCAGTTCGCGGTGCCAGTCGCTGAAGTCCTGCGGCTGATGGTGGCGCTCACCCCATGCGATGAGTGTATCGAGGTCGCGGCCGAGGACGCCGACGTGATGCCAGTCGGCTTTCTTGACCTTGCCGATCTCTGCCGGATCGACGTCGAAGTGGGCGATACGCTGTGCCTTTGGTGCGAAGCGTTCAGCGATGGCGGCGACGCGGTCATCGAAGCGGGCGCCGCAGGTGATGAGAAAATCACAATCCTCCACCGCGTAGTTGGCGAAGGCGGCACCGTGCATGCCGAGCATCTGCATGCTCAGCGGATCGGTCGTGTCCACCGCGCCGATGCCCATCAGCGTCGTGGTCACTGGCACGCGGAAGCGCTCCACGAAGCGGCGCAGGGAGGCTGCTGCATTGGCATTGATGACCCCGCCGCCGGCGTAGATCAGCGGCCGCTTCGCCGCACGCAGCAGGTCGAAGAATGCCTTGCAGTCGCTGGCTGCCAGCGTGTTGTTACGGACAGCCTCGACGCGCTGGCGGTAGCCGGGGATGGGGAGCAGACCACTGCCCTGGAACTCGCCGATCCAGTTCTGGATGTCCTTCGGCAGATCGACCACCACCGGGCCAGGGCGGCCGGTGCGTGCAATCTCGAAGGCGGTGCGTACTGTCGCCTCGAGTTTGAACGGGTCGGTGACCAGCAGCACATGCTTGGCCACGGAACCCATGATTGCGGCGACCGGAGCTTCCTGGAAGGCATCGGTGCCGATCATCTTGGTCGGCACCTGGCCGCAGAGCACGACGATCGGAATGGAGTCCGCCATGCAGTCGCGCACCGGGGTAACGGTGTTGGTGGCGCCAGGGCCGGAAGTCACCAGCACAACGCCAACGCGGCCGCTGGCGCGGGCATAGCCCGCCGCCATGAAGCCTGCACCCTGCTCGTTCGCCGGCACGATGATCGGCAGCGGTTCCCTGGCATTGCCGTTGCGGTGCTCGTCGTTGTAACGGAAGACCGCGTCGTAGGTCGGCAGGATGGCGCCGCCGCTGTAGCCGAAGATGGTCTCCACCCCTTCGTCGGCCAGGACCTGGACGATCATCTCCGCGCCGGTCATGCGCTTGCCGGAGAGGGGATGCGGGGATGCCGCCGCAGTCTGAGGCTCTGTTGTCATAAGTAACACGGACGAATCGGAGGCAGGCTGGGCAGCCTGCCGGACAGGCTTTTGCCCGAAGTCTCGGACAATTGCGCAGGCATTGCAACAGTTTAGCTTCGATGCGAAACGAGATGGGGAAGTCATGGAGGACAGGCGGCTCCGGAGCGGCCTGCCAGGCAGGCCGGGACAGCTCCGCAGGAGCACACCCATCAGCGTCATGCCGCAGCCGCTGTACTGTGGCCGTGGCACCCCACGCAGTGCATGGCGCCAGCTGCATCTGGTGCCGTGATGGCAGGCAGGCGCATTGCATTGACCTGCAATCTGCGCGACGATTGCCAATCCAATCAATGCAATAGGTCGGCTGCCTGGCGGGCGGCCGCAAGCCGATGCGCCATATCATTTCCATCCTGCTGCAGAACGAGGCTGGGGCCCTGACCCGGGTGGCTTCGCTGTTTTCCACCCGCGGCTACAACATTGAGTCGCTCAGCGTCGCACCGACGGATGACGCGCGTTTTTCGCGCCTCACGCTGGTCACCCACGGCTCCGACCAGGTGGTCGACCAGATCAACAAGCAGCTGCTCAAGCTGGTGGACGTGGTGAGCATGGCGGACATGACCCG
>CAZQGA010000075.1:0-8497 GCA_964592735.1 uncultured Chromatiaceae bacterium
TCGGCGGGGCACCAGGGTCAGGAAGATCCGAAGCGGCTTCCGCGCCGGTCAGCGGCCGTGCCGTATCGACATAGTGGATAAACCGCGTCTCGATGGCCATGACCCGCGGCACGGCGCTGCGCAACCCGGCAAGCAGGCGCTCGCAGCGAAAAGCCGACAGTGCGGCCGAACCGGCTATTTCCAGCATGGCTGGCATGCGATGTGGGCAGGCCGTTTCTGGCCGCCGGGGGTGCGCAGGCTACTCACCGCCATCGTTGCGGCCTGGCGGATACATCGGCATGGGGAACTGGGCGACGTTACCACCCTCGGCCTTGCTGATCTTGCTGACGCCTTCCTTCTCGACCTCATCGATGCGCAGGATCGCCTGCATGGGGATGAAGGTGCGGCGTACGCCGGCAAACTCGGCCTTGATGCGTTCCTCGGCAGGGTCCAGTACCACGGTGCTGCGCTCGCCGAAGACCAGCTTTTCAACCTCGATGAAGCCAAACAGCCCACCCTGGGCCACGGAACGGGCATAAATCTCGTAGACCTTGCCCTGGTTGATGAACGAAATTTTGTAAAGCCGCCTGGTCGACATCGGGTGCTGTGCTTGCTGGCAGTCCTCGCAGGGCCATGCACCCTCCCGGACCGGGCCGGCATTATAGCCCAGCCCCGCAGTCCCGCCGCCGGCTGCAGGCCGGGCTCAAACTGTGAACTGTGAGGCGGCAGCCAACACCCGGACTGGCGATGATTCCGCAGCGGAAAACGGCTCCGGGCGGCTCCGGGACACAATGTCCCGGCAGGCTGCCGTTCCGGGCCCCCGGCGGGAATGGTCAGCATGGCATTGCGCCTCCAGGTCACGAGTTACCAGAAAGGGCAACTGGGCGAATCCCGGTTGCGCGAATTCGCTGCCTGTGGCGGCACGATCGGCCGTGCGAAAGACAACGACTGGGTCCTGCCCGACGACAAGCGCTTCGTATCGAGCCGCCACGCACTGATCGACTTCCAGGGCGGTGCCTATTACCTCGTCGACACCAGCCGTAACGGCGTCTACATCAATGGTGCGGATACCGCAGTCGGCCGCGGCCATCCGCAACGCCTGTTCAACGGCGATCGTCTGCGCCTCGGTGAATACGAAGTCCAGGTTGAGATTACGCCGGGAGATGAGAACGTCGCTGACGACGGCATGCGCGACTCCGTGGTCCGCGCCCAGCTCGTGCCTGTGGACGAGTCGATGGAACTGCAGCTGGTCGACGAGAGCAAGCTGCGTGCCTTCGAATACAACGCACTGGAACGTCACCTGAAGCCGGCCGATGACGCCTCAGGCGCCCTGCGCGCCCCCGCCAGGGCAGCTGCACCGCAGGCAGCCGCTGCCGCACCGGCCACCGCGCCAGCCCCGCAGCCCACCAGCAGCGCCGCTGCGGTAGAGGTCTTCTGCAAGGCAGCCGGGCTGACTCCTGGCGACCTGCATGGTTCGAATCCCGATGAGGTCCTCGAGACCGCCGGCCTGCTGATGCGCGAACTGCTCACCGGCCTGGCCGACCTGCTGCAGAACCGCTCGCGGATGAAGGATGCCCTGCGGTTGCCGCAGACGATCATCCGGCCGGCACAGAACAACCCGCTGAAGTTTTCACCGAACGTCGCCGACTCCCTGCGCTACCTGCTCGGTGAACCCGGGGAGTCCTACCTGCCGCCCGACCGCGCCGTCCAGGCCGCCTTCCTCGACGTGAAAAGCCACCAGCAGGCGCTCTTCAAGGCCATGATCCACGCCGTGCAGGATTTCGCCGAACGGCTCGATCCCGACGAGCTGCGCAGCCGCTTCGACCGCGGCCTCAAGCGCTCACCGCTGCTCGCCGGAACGAACAAGCTCAAGTACTGGGAGCTCTACGAGGAAAGCTACGCCGTCATCACCCAGCACGAAGAAGGTGCGCCGATGCCCGCCATCGTCATCGACCAGATGAGTCGCGCCTACGAGCAGGAGATCGAAACCCTGCAGCAGGTGGCGACCCGTCCGATCGGCGTGCGCCGTCCCGCACGGGTCTCCTGAGGCGCCCATCGCACCGGGTCATTATTACTATTACGGTGCCGGTGTTACGGTTGTTCGGTAATTCCATCGTGAACCAGTCGAATGGTGCTGGAACACAGCGGAATTACCGAACAACCGTAACACCGGCACCTTGATCCCTATCGCGGTGCGCGCCAGCCGGCGGCCTGCGCTTCCTGCTCACTGCAGAACCAGCGTTCGCCCTGTGCGGTGTTGATACGCGTTGCGGCGTAGCTCGCCGTGCCCGGCAGGTGGTAGATCTTCACGCCCTTCGAATTGATATTGCCCTTGATGTCGCAGCCCGCAGGATGGCGGCCATCCACCCCGTCCACTGTCTTTTGCGAGACGCGTGCAGGCGGGGTGCTGACAGCCTGCATCCGGGTCGTCTTGCCGATGGCAGCCACGCAGTCCGCTGCGGTCTCGCTGGAGTAATCCGGTGACGGCACCCTTGCGCCGGCTGCCGCCTTCTGCCGTGCGCGGTAGATCCAGGGCGGCACCCAGCGTTCAGCCGGCTGCGCCCAGAGCCCGCGATGCGCCGTGCGCGCCTCGGCCTCCAGTTCGCAGTAGTGCCGGTCGCCCTTCACCTGGCCGAGAAACTGCCGGTACGCCCAGGCGTGGCCATCATCCAGAAGTTGCTCGTTGACGTTGATACCATCAGCGTAAAGCACGGCGATCAGCCGATCGTATCTGTCGCGCGGATCGTCGCTGACCGGCTGCACCTCCAGCGTCCCGCGCCTGACCAGCACCTTGAGCGCAGCCGTCGCCTCACGGCCGCCCGGTGCACGGCCTTCCGGCGCATCGATGCCGTAGAGGCGAACGCGCTCCACACCGCTGTCGAGCCGGACTTCCAGCGTATCGCCGTCGGTCACCTGCACCAGCGTGGCACGCAGGACGAACTCGACATCAGCATCCCTTGCGGGACTGGGACTCGCGGCAGTGCTGTGATTCACCAGCAGAACGCCGAGCACAGCGCCGATCACCACTCCGGCGCCAGCCCCGGCCCAGCCAATCATCCTGCTCATCGACGGCGCGACCTGTCCCGCTGTTCCATGGTCCATTCTCGCTGCATTTCCGCGCAGAGGCGAGGCGTTGAGCAATGGTTTTCACAACAGCACTCCGCCCGCTGATATGGCCCGGCGATTCCCGGGAAGTCGTCCGCAGCTTTCCGGTGGAAGCCCGTGATCACGTTGGTGCCGAAGCATACCGGCTCCAGATTGGCCTCGACCCAAAGGACTGCAAGCCAATGGCCACGGCGGTGACCGGTGTGCGCGAATTCCGCGCACGGACTTCACCAGGTAACGACTGATGGGCACCGGCAACGCATTTCATGAACCCGGCTTCTCAGCAGCCGAGGCAGCCGTGCGGGCGGCTGCGCCAGGATGGGCGCGCCGCTCGAGCACGCGCAGCAAGGCGATCTTCAGCGGGTCGTTGATGAGCACCGTGCCGGCGAGCGCGCCGGCGGGCGGCACGAGCAGGGCAGCGGGTGGCAGGGCCGCGAGGTGCGCGAGGCCAAACGCAGCGATCGCAAACCCGCCGACAGCGGCACCGAGCAGTGCCCCCGCCAGCGCCCCGCTCGGCGCCGAGGCCCAGAAACCGCGCCGCTCGCGGGCCGACAGCACCGAGGCCAGCGAGAAGCAGAGCAGCGTCAGGAAGGCAAAACTCTCGAGCCTGCCACCGTCCGCAGCCAGCCCGAAGCGCTCCCAGCCAAAGGCGAATGTCGCCAGCGCCTCGGCGAGCATGAGAACGCCAACCACCGCCCCCACCGCCAGGCGCGGGCCGATGTTCCAGGTCTCTGGCACCGGCGAGGTACGCACGCGATCCGTGGCGAGCGCGATCTTGACGAAGTCGGTCATCAGCAGCAGGAGCACCATGCCCAGCGCGGAGATGACGAGCTGCCCGGTCACAACGAAAGTCACCATCACGAAGGCGGACTTCAGGATCGCCGTGCTCACCTTGTTGATGATCCAGGTGAGCACCCGCTGGTAGATCGCGCGACCGCCCTTCACGAGGTCGACGATGCAGGCGAGCCCATCCCCCGTGAGCACGACGCTCGCTGCCGCGCGTGCCACGTCCGTGGCGCCAGCCACGGCGATGCCGATCTCCGCCTGGCGCAGAGCGGGCGCGTCGTTGACGCCGTCCCCGGTCATGCCGACCACATGGCCCTGCTGCTGCAGCTCGCTGACGACGCTGAACTTGGTCTCCGGAAGGACCTCGGCAACGAAATCCGTCACGCCGAGCGTGCGCGCGACTTCGCGCGCGATCGGCGCGGCGTCCCCGGTGAGCATTTTCACGCCGACGCCGAGCGCATGCAGCTCGTCGATCAGCGCACGCGAATCCGCCCGTGGCGGGTCATGCAGCAGGGCGAGGCCGGCGAGCTGCGGCGTGCCGTTCCCGGTGGCCCGCGCGAGGGCGAGTACCCGATAGCCCCGCTGCGCCTGTTCTTCGGCAACCTGCTGCAACTGTTGCAGCGCTCCCGTATCGAGCCCGCAGAGCGCTGCCACGGTATTGAGCGCGCCCTTGATCACGCGCAGCGGGCCGTCCGGCACCGCGAACTGCGCCTCGGTGCGCCGGGTCTGCGCGGAAAACGGCTCGAAGCCGGTCCGCCGCGGCGGCGCATCCCGCAACCGGCGCTCGCCCGCCGCCCGCAGGAAGGCAAGGTCGATCGCGTCCTGGTTGGCTTCATCCGAGGCGAGCGCACCGATGCGGATCACCTCCGCCTCGCTGAACCCGGGCTGCGGCAGCACGCCGGCGAGCGTGAGGCGATTGTCCGTCAGCGTGCCGGTCTTGTCGGCACAGAGCAGATCCATGTTCGCGGCGTCTTCGGCCGCCGACAGCCGCGTCACCAGCACGCCCTGCCGGCCAAGCTCGACCGCGCCAAGCGCCGTGCTGAGCGTGAACATCACCGGCAGCGCGACGGGCAGCGCGCTCATCAGCATCACCAGCGCGAGCGGCAGGGTTTCGGTGAGCGGCGGCCCGGACCCGAAGGAGCCCGCCACCACGATGACGGCCTGCACGCCGATGATCGTGAGCAGCCAGCGCACCACGCGCGTGACGACCGCCTCGACGTGCAGTTGCGGGCGGGCAGCGGCAACGAGCTGCGCGGCATGGCCGAAGCTGGTCGCCACGCCGGTCGCCGTGACGATACCGGTCGCCTCACCGCTGCGCACGATCGAACCGGAGGGGACAGTCTCCCCCACTGCCTTGGCGACCTCGCGCGATTCCCCGGTGAGCGCCGACTGGTCGATGCGCAATGCACCCTCATGCAATTGCACGTCGGCCGGCACGACATCGCCGCTCCGCAGCCGCAGGACGTCGTCGCGGACCAGCTCGCGCGCCGCGAGCCGGCTCCAGGCCCCGTCCCGCCGCACGCGGGCCATCACCTGCATGCGCCGGCGCAGGGCCTCGACCGCATTGGTCGCCCGCTGTTCCTGCAGGAAACCGATCACCGCGTTGACGACGAGCAGCACCAGCGCGACCGCGGCATCGTCCCACTTGCGCAGGAACATCGAGAGCAGCGCGATGGCTTCCAGCATCCAGGCCGGCAGGCTCCAGAAGCGGACGGCAAAGCGCGTGAATGGATGCGGCTTGCGCTCAACGACCTCGTTCGGCCCGTCGCGCGCCAGTCGCGCCCGGGCGTCGGCGGTGCTAAGGCCGCCGAGCCCGGCGGGCGGCGCGTCGGTCGTCATCGGCTGCGCATCTTTCCCTGCCTTGCCGGTGAAATGCCGGCCCTGGCCTTAGGGTACCACCTCAGCAGGCGCTGCCAGCCAGGAAGCGCTCGTCACCTGCCGGAAAGCCGCCGACAGCGCAACCCGCAACGGGCGAGGTTGCCGGTCGCGGAGCAGTTTGCCGACGAGCGCATAGCGCTGCGTGCGGCTGGATCATCGCTCTATCGGAACCACCAGCCATCAGATTGGCCGGGAACGATTCAACTTGGTCAAATTGTTATGCAACTTCAAAGTCTCTATTACCTGTTCCAATCTCGACGTAGAAGCCCCCCTCGCAGCAAGATCGTGTTCCCACAGCCGGATCACAAACCACCCCTGCTTACGAAGGGTTCTTGTCACAAGCCGGTCGCGCAGTTTGTTTGCCGACAGTTTCTTTTCCCAAAACCCGCGATTGTTGGCAGGCATGTTCGAGTGCTTCTGGCACGCATGCCAGAAACAGCCATCCACAAAGACCACGATGCGTTGGCGTCGAAAAGTGAAGTCGGGCTTTCCGAACAGAGGCTGATGCCGGCGCCAGCCGGTAATGCCTCGCTGCCGGAATATCCTTGCAAGGGCAAGTTCAGTCTCCTCGTTGCCGCGTCCTCGAATCCGCGACATAACCTCCGACCGCTTCTTTTTGGTGAATACATCAGGCATCTATGAACTAACGCACTTACAGAAATTCTGCCTGATCCGGCTGGTTGGCGAGACAAAGGTGCTCAAAGGCGCCGAGATTGATGTCGTACTCCACATGCTCAATTCCAGGTGGTAGGCCGGTCTGAAGCTGAGCCGTGGTCAATCGGGGAAAATTACCACGCACCGCGTACAGCCCCTGATCCACGATGCGAAGTTTCAGTTTGTCGTATTCATCTTCATGGGCGAGAGAGTAGCCGGCCTGAGCAAGGGCGTTTTCAAACTGGCTCAAAGCAAGTGGGAACCCACTCAATTGAATGCAGCATGCAGCTATGACCGAAGGCAGGGTGCTTGCTGCACCGGCCTCCTCTCGCAGGTGAAGACTGAAAAAGAAGATGTCGCCTTGGTCTGGCTGCGCAAGCTGATCCAATCCATTGATTCGATGAATTCGCCCGCGCGTAGAGGTAGTGGCCTTAACTTCAACAGAGCGACCAGACCATTCAAAGTCATGTCTCGCACCAAAGGGGCCGCGCCAGCGCGAGACCGCATCATCAACTCCACATCGTGGAATCAGCCAATGAGTCAGAAACCAGATTTCGGCAAACAGGCCAATCTGTCTTTCCCGGGATAGCAGCTGCTTCGGCAACTGGCCCCAAAACCGCCGCCACTTGGCGATGACACGGGTGACGATTTCAGGCGCCGTCTCCTTGCCGGCTGCAAGCCGTTCTGCAATTTCCCCTCCGATGAGATCGAATGCCTCGTGGCCTGCTGCGTCATGGCACGTAATGTCGAGGTATCGCCCTGGTTCATGGCGAGGCATCTCAAGTTCGCGGGTTGTTAATCCCAATCCGCGACTCTTCGAGTCATCAGTGCCTTCCTCGGAAGTCGCAAGCGGGATCAATAGGTGTCGTTTTCCATCAGAATCCAGTGCAGCCACAAGGCGCCCGGTTAAATCAGGCGCTGCCCGACGCGCCCACAGAGCCTCCCCTCGGACTTCTTCACTTGAGAGCCGGGCCCAAACTTCTGGCGCAATGCCAGTCACTCAGCGGGCCTCCAGGCAACCGTACCCTGCATGAACGCCTCAACGGATTGCGATTGCGCCGACCTCGGAAATGAAATGGCAAGCCCGACCAGATCGCGTGCCAGAGGGCTGTCAGGACTGTCATAGATGGGGCGCCGCGCATAACCTGAAGCGACTTCTACACCGGAATAGCGGCTGATGGGGAATAGCATCAGCAGACCTTCTGTGGGCGAACGAACCTCGCGCGCTGCACTATTCTCCGACTTTGTTCTACCCTCAGCCTGCGCGGTTTGAATCAGGGCTGATGCCTGCTCGCGGAGTTCAGGACTCAAGCCGACCGATTCGTCCCCTGACCCGGTGATAACACCCAGCGAGTCCGTTTCTCCGAGACGCGAGCGGCTGATTTGCGATACGGGTCCGGTTGGCAACCCCCAATCGGCGGTTCCCAACTTTTGATCCCGCGATTCCCTTCCCCGGACAGCAATCGTCCAGCTGATGAGTTCTCCGGCATTCCTCAACCGCTCGATGTAGGCGCAGATCAGGGCAATCGAGATGCTTCTAATTTCGTCATCGATACGGTAGGCGGTGAGGAATTGCAGAACATGCTCAACGGGGATCCCCGTCCAGACTGGCCCTCTACCATCCGTATGCCGGGCATCAGGCTCATCAAGTTGAGCGACAAGGTCGCGCACTGCAATCCGGTTTGCCTCGGCCTGGATGGCAAGATCTTCAAGGCGGCGCAATGGAAACTTGAAGGTTTGCTCCAACGAAAGCGCATAGCTTTGAGCAATTGTCGTGGACGATGCAAAGCGACGCTTCAAGGGACTGGTTACCTGCATTGTCGGATGCTGCGATATGCGCATCCCGACATCACGGGGAGTGAGACCCATGCTTTCGTAAACTTGAATATCCTCGCGCAATCGATGCTCGACAAAAGCAAGATCGCTGAACCAGCCGTTCAGCTCAGCCGTTGTATAGATGCGCGTCAAGTCCTCATAACCGCCCCGAAAGCCAAACCATCGCCCCATCTGCATCAGCGTGTCATACGTAACGCTTCGCCGAATGAAGAAACTCACTGCAAGCCCTTCCAACGTCAGACCGCGGGAGAGACGATTT
>CAZQGA010000076.1:0-8429 GCA_964592735.1 uncultured Chromatiaceae bacterium
TGCCACCTGGGCCAGGCGGCGGCGAATCACCCTCCAGGGAGAAGGTCAGGCACCCCGCCGGGGTGCCTGACACTTTTGTCCAGCTGCTCGTGCCTTTCTAGCGGGCAGACAGCTCGGCTTCGCCCTGCTTCGTGGCGCCCTCGTGGGTCCACTCGAGCTTCACGCGGTCGCCGGGCTTGTGTTCGCGCAACAGCTCGTTGAAGCCGCCGAGGCCGGCGATCGGCTTGCCGCCGAAGCGCATGAGGATGTCTCCGCTCTTGATGCCGGCCTTCTCGGCCGGTGAACCGGGCACCACGTTGTCGAGGCGCAGCCCCGGGCCCTGGTAGGCAAAATCCGGCATGGCGCCCAGCGAGACCTTGCGCCGGTCGCCCGAGGCGGCGGGAGGCGGCACGCCGCTGCCGACGCCAGCACCGGTGACGGTGAGCCGCTTGTCCGTGGAGGCGAGGTAGCCGATCGCCTCCGTCACCACCGTCGCCACCTTGGCCATGCCGGCGGCGTCCACCGTATCGGGCGTGTCGCCGGGGCGGTGGTAATGCAGCGTCGCGGCAGCGAACACCTGCACGCCGGGGATGCCCTTGTCGATGAACGCCTGCTGGTCGGAGGAGACGCTGGCGCCGGTGACGCTGCGCGTGGGGATGCCCGTGACGGCGGTGATGCCCATGAACACGAACGGCCACTCGCGCGCGCTCTCGCTGGCCAGGATCGAGACCGGCAGGTCGTGCAGGCTGCCGACGGTGTCGAGGTTGAGGTCCGCGATGATCCCGGACAGCGGCACCGGCGTCGGGTGCTGCACGTAGTAGCGCGAGCCGAGCAGGCCCGACTCCTCGCCGGTGAAGGCGATGAAGACGATGCTCCTCGGCGGTGGCGGGCGGGCGGCCAGCGCGCGCGCCACCTCGATCATCACCGCCACGCCGCTGGCGTTGTCGTCGGCGCCGGGATGGATCTTGCCGATGTCGCCGGTGCGCGCATCCGGCCAGCCGAAGCCGAGGTGGTCGTAGTGCGCGGTGAGCAGCGCGGCCTGTCCCGCGAAGCGCGGGTCCGAGCCGGGCAGCACGCCGATCACGTTGCGCAGCGTGCGCTCCTGCTTGTCGACGCCGCCGACGGCGGTGAAGGTCTGGAACCAGCCGCCATCGCCGGCGCCCGGCTGCAGCCCCGCCGCGGCGAACTGGTCGCGGATGTAGTCGCCCGAGGCGGCGAGGCCGGCGCTGCCGAAGCCGCGGCCCTCGCGTTCCGGCGCCGCCAGCCAGTCGACATGCGACATCAGCCGCGCGGCGGAGTAGGCCGGCGGCGGCTCGGCCAGCGGCATGCGCTTCGGCAGCCGGGCCAGCACCACCGGTGCGCCGGCCTCCTGCAGGTTCACCAGCAGCGGTGAATCGGTGGCCAGCCACTCGCCCTTGGCGCTGTTGGCGGCATCGGCGCCGCTGAAGGCCAGCCAGGAGTACTTGCCGTAGTGGGGCAGCTTGCGGCCCAGCGCGGCGATGGCGGCCGGCGGATCCGCGGTGATCCAGCCGATGGCCAGGCGCGGGTCGGCCGGATGCCGGCGCGTGATCACCAGCGAATGGCCGGCATAGGCGATGTCCTGGCCGCCGATGGTGACGCCGCTGGCGCCGACCTTCAGCCCCTGGGCGGCATCGCTGCCGAAGAGCTTCGCGGCCAGGCGGTTGCCGCGCCCGAGGATCCAGGTGCTGCGATCGGGCGGCAGCGCCTTCGCCTCGCGGTCGCTGACGATGGTGACGTGGCTCGCCGGGCTCTCCCAGCCCTTGAGCATGGCGCGCCAGGCGTCCTGCTCAGCCTCGGGCACCACGGCGGTGACCTCGCTGGCGCCGAACAGCTGGCCGATGCTCGGTGCGGTCTCGCGCGGATCGAGCACGCGGAAGACGTCGAACTCGGGATCGACCTCGACCCCGAGCGGCTTCGATGTCGTCTCCACGCGGAAGGGCGTCGCGGCCTCGTGGCTGGCGACGCGGGTGATCACCGGCTCGCCGGTGGTGGCGACGACCAGCGGCACGGCGAGGTCGTAGGGCCCCGCCTGGCGCTGGCGCAGCGTGCCGGTCACGACGTAGCCGGCACCGGACTTCTTCATCTTCACGCCTTCGACCACGAGGTCGGGCGCGCCGGTGCGGTTGACCCAGTCGTCGAAGAAGCGCCCATAGTCCTGGCCGCTGACCGCCTCGAAGGCGGTGCGCACGTCGGCGAAGCGCGCACGCTGGCCGCGGTCATCCTTGTAGAACTTGCGCAAAGCCTGGCGGAAGGCCTCGTCGCCCATCGAGCGGCGCAGCATGTGGAAACCCATCAGCGTCTTGCCGTAGCCGACGGCCTCGGTGGCGGCGCTGAAGCGTGAGCGGAAATCCTTCAGCGGCAGGTCGTTGCCGCCGGCGGCGAAGTCGCGGTACTTCTTCAGGATGTCGCGACGGTATTCCGCGCCCTGGCCCTCGACTTCCTTCAGCAGGTGGTCAGCGAGGTAGGCGGTCAGCCCCTCGCACCAGTTGCCGCTCAGGTAATCGACGTAGACGGAGTTGCCCCACCAGTTGTGCAGGATCTCGTGCGGATAGGACGAGGTGAGGATGAAGGGGAAGCGGATGATCTGCGGTCCGAGCAGGGTGTAGGACGGCATGCCGTAGCCGGTTTCCCAGAAGTTCTCGACGAGCGCGAACTTCTCGTAGGGGTAGGGGCCGATGAGTTCGTTGTACATGCGCAGGTAGCGGCTGGTGGCGCCGAGGTACTTCGTCGCCAGCGCCGCGTCGGCCTCGCGCAGGTAGACCTGCGCCTGCACCTTGCCGGCCTGTGCCGTGTACTCGGTGAGCGGGCCGCCGGAGAGCGAGATCTCGTCGACCGCCGAAGGCGTCGTCCAGTGTGCCTTGCCGTCGGCGCCCGTCGAGGCGCCGTTGCCCGGCGCGATCAGGTGCCAGCCAGCCGGCGCGTTGACGGTGAGCGAGTAGGTCATCAGCTCGCTCGCCACGGGGCGCAGGAGCTGCGGGTACCACAGCGTGCTGCCGGCGAGGTACACGCCCTTGGGATCGATGATGCCGGGTGTTTCGGCGAAGCTGCGTGCGTATTCCTCCGGGCTCGTTTCCGGCTGCATGTCCACCAGGCCTGCGTACTTCAGGCTGAAGTTCGTGGCGCCGGCGGGCAGGCTGACGCGGTAGCGGTTGACCCCGCGGCGGCGGGCGATCGCATTGCTGCTGCCGTTGATGCCGGAGAAGGCTTCATCACCCGCGGCAGCCGGGAGCTTCTCCAGTGGCAGGCTGGCGCTGGTGACGGGGAGGTTCGCTGCGAGTACGAATTCCACCGCCTGGCCGGCAGCCGTGGCGGGCAGGTTGACGGTCACGTCCGCGGCCAGGTGATGGCTTGCGGGGTCGATCGTGGCGGCGATCTGGTAGTCCGGCCACTGCGGGGCTGTCGCTGCCTGGGCGGCGAACCCTGGCAAGAGAGTGGCAGCCAGCGCCGCGAGTACCGCCAGGCCTGTGGTCCGATGGATTCCGGCAGACGGGTACGGGTGTGGCGGAAAGCGATTGGCATGGACTTTCATCGTGTGGTTCCCCTTGCGCCCTTCTTGCGAGGGGCGTTGCGTGGTCGATGTACGAAGGCTGTGGCGGTGAATCTTACGTCAAGCCGCCGTGATGTCGCACGACCCTGGCCGGCTGCGGCCACGCAGACCCGGGGTGGAGCCGGACCGCGGCTTGTGCGGCAACGGCAGGCCAGGTTGGACCCTGTCGCGCCTGTTACCCTCACGGGCCTTTGACAGAATGCACAAGAAACCCGCCACGGGCTATTCCGCCTGCGGCAGCCCTGCAGTAGCATCGGATGCACTGTCGGGATGCGGGGGCATCTGCAGCGTGTCGGGCATGCCCGATCGAGCCTCCCGCGCCCGTCCGCCAACCAGAAGAAGGACTGCAGGCATGCCAATGGTCCGGCCCGCGAACCGGCGGGTTCTCGGTGCGTCATTTGTTTTTCTGCTGGCCCTGACGGCGGCACTGCCAGCCCTCGCGGCACGCCCGGAACACATACCCGCCCGCTTTGAGCGCGCCTGGCAGACGCAGGAGCGATTCCAGCAGGCCCTGATGAAGCGCAGTGGCGTGGTGGGCGTGGCGCTCGCCGAGGACGCCACGGGCAAGCCGGTGCTGAAACTCTTTCTCGGGCGCGAGGGCGTCACCGGCCTGCCGGACTACGTGGATGGCGAAGCCATCGAGACGATCATCACCGGGCATTTCCGCGCCGGGCAACTCGATGCACAGGCTGGCCCTGGCGTACCCACCGACCGCTGGCCGCGGCCGGTGCCGATCGGCGTGTCGATCGGCCACCAGGATGTCACGGCCGGCACGCTCGGTTGCCAGGTATTCCAGAACAACGGTTGCCATGCCGAGTTTTTCATCCTGAGCAACAACCATGTCCTGGCGAAGGCGAATGCGGGCCAGTCGGGGGACCTGATCCTCCAGCCCGGCAGGTACGACGGCGGCCTCGTACCGGGCGACGTCATTGCCACGCTGCGCGATTTCGAACCGGTGGAGGTTTCCAGCGCGGCGAGCAACATCATGGATGCTGCCATTGCCGGCAGTGATCCGGTGAATGTGGGTTTTGGCACGCCTGCCGACGGTTATGGCGTACCGCGGGCCGCCACACTCAACCCGACGATGAACCTCAGGGTTCGCAAATACGGCCGCAGTACGCGCATGACCAGCGGACGCATCAGCGGCCTCAATGCCACGATCATGGTGGATTACCCGGCAGGCACGGCCCGGTTCGTGCAGCAGTTCATCATCACCGGTGACAACAGCCAGCCCTTCAGCAGCGCCGGAGATTCCGGCTCCCTGGTGGTCGTGAATGGCGGGGCGAATGACCGCAAGACCGTCGGCCTCATCTTCGCCGGCAGCGGCAACATCTCCGCGGCCAACCCGATCGGACCGATCCTCAGCCGCTTCAACGTGAATATCGCCGGGGACTGATCCACTGGATACGCTGGATGAGGTCATCGCGCATCACACGCCGGAACTGCTCGCCCTGCCCGGCGTCATCGGTGTGGCCGAGGGCGAGGCCGATGGCACGCCCTGCATCGTGGTGTTCGTCGGGCAGGGCAGGGCGACGCCAGCTGGGCTGCCGGCAGTCCTTGAAGGTTATCTCGTCATCGTGCGGCATACGTCTGGCCCGTTCCGGCCGCAGGCCTGACCAGAAAGAATAGCCGGCCGTTTCCGGCTGGCCGCTGGCCTGCGGTTGCGGGTCGACGAAGACCAGTACACTGTCAGCAGGATTTTTCATGGGAGCCGCCCATGCCCGGTGGCACGCCGGCAGTCTTTGCCTGGGATGACCCGCTGCGGCTGGAGGAGCAGCTTGCGGGCGATGAGCGCCTGGTGCGCGACGCCGTGCGTGCTTTCGCCAGCGCCGAGCTTGCACCACGCGCTGCTGCGGCCTTCGAGAAAGAGGAGTTCGACCGCAAACTGCTGCTGCGCATGGGCAGCGCAGGCCTGCTTGGCACGACCATCCCGGTGGACTACGGCGGGGCAGGCCTGTCCTGGGTCTGCTACGGGCTCGCGGCGCGGGAAATTGAGCGCATCGATTCCGGCTACCGCTCATCCATGAGCGTACAGACTTCGCTTGTGATGCACCCGATCCACGCCTTCGGCAGCGAGGCCCAGCGGCAGCGCTACCTGCCGAAGCTCGCGACTGGCGAGTGGCTCGGTTGTTTCGGCCTGACTGAACCCGGCCACGGCTCGGATCCCGGTGGCATGACGAGCCGCGCCGAGCAGGTGGCCGACGGCTACCGGCTCACCGGCAACAAGCTGTGGATCAGCCATTCGCCCGTTGCGGACGTGTTCGTCGTCTGGGCGAAATCCGCAGCGCACGACGGTGCCGTGCAGGGTTTCATCCTCGAGAAAGGCATGAAGGGCCTCGCTGCGACGAAGATTCCCGGCAAGCTCAGCCTGCGTACATCGATCACCGGTGACATTGCGATGGATGGCGTGGTCGTCCCGGAGGAAAACCGCCTGCCCGGTGTCCGTGGCCTCGCTGCGGCCTTCGATTGCCTGAACCGCGCCCGTTATGGCATCGCCTGGGGCGCGATGGGCGCGGCGGAGTTTTGCTGGCATGCCGCACGTGACTATGTGCTTGAACGCCGGCAGTTCGGCCGGCCGCTCGCGGCGACGCAGCTGGTGCAGAAGAAACTCGCCGACATGCAGACCGAAATTGCGCTCGGCCTGCAGGCGGCGCTGCGCGTTGGCCGGCTGATCGATGCAGGGCAGCTCCAGCACGAGGCGATCTCGCTCATCAAGCGCAACAACTGCGGCAAGGCACTCGACATTGCCCGGCAGGCGCGCGACATGCACGGTGCCAATGGCATCAGCGGTGAATATCAGGTGATGCGCCACCTGATGAATCTCGAGGCGGTGAATACTTACGAAGGCACGCACGACGTGCATGCGCTGATCCTCGGCCGTGCGCAAACCGGGCTGCAGGCGTTTTTCTAGCGGTGTGACGGTGGTGGCGGCTTTCCTCGAACAGGCCATGGAGGCCCACCGGGCTGGCCGGCACGCCGAGGCCGACGCGCTCTACCGGCGCGCCATCCAGGCCGATCCCGGCGACGCCAGGGCATTGCGGCTGCGCGGTCTGCTGGCGCGTGAGGGTGGTGACCTCGACGCCTCGGGGCGCTTCCTCGCCCGCGCCGCAGAAGTGGCCCCGGCGGATCCGCGCGCGCCCGCCGAGCTGGCCGTCACGCGCATGGCGCAGGGTGACCTTGCCGGTGCGGAGGAGAGCCTGCGCAGTGCGCTTGCGCGTGATCCGCTGTACCTGCGCGCACAGGCGAACCTCGGTGCACTGCTCCAGTACCGCGGCCACGTTGCCGAGGCCATCAGGTATCACCAGGCGGTGCTGGCGGCGGCTGCGGATGATGTGGAGGTACGCTGCAATCTCGCCAAGGCGCTGGTCGATGCCGGCCGCGGCGAGGATGCGCTCGCCTGTTGTGACGACGGACTCGATGTCGCGCCTGCGCACCCGGCCTTGCTCGCGGCGCGGGGTGCCGTGCTTTGCGATCTCAGGCGTTTCGACGAAGCCGTGCCGCTGCTGGAGAGCGCCGTGCTGCGCTTCCCCGACGACGACACGGCGCTGGTGAACCTCGCCCTGGCGCGGGCGGCGCTGGATGATGATGCGGGCGCCATCACGGCGCTGCGCCAGGCGCTGCAGGCCAATGCCGACAGCGGGCGGGCGACGGCGGATCTCATCAACCTGCTGGCGGGAACTGGTGCAATCCGTGAGGCGCTGGCACTGGGCGAGGCCTTCCTCGGTGCCCATCCCGGTGAGCGCCAGGTCATCGCGAGCCTTGGTTTTGCGCTCCGCGATGCCGGTCGTGTGGCCGAGGCCGATGCACTGCTGGATCTCGAATGCATGGTGCAGGTGATCGACCTCGAGCCGCCGCCAGGGTTCGCCGATATGGAGGTCTTCAACACCACGCTTTGCGCAGCACTCGAAGCCGATCCATCGCTGATGGCGAGTCCGGTCAGCAAGTCGACGCGCGGCGGCAGCCAGACCGGCGAACTCGATTTCAGCGCCGATGCGGCGCTGGCGGCCTTGCGCCGCTGCATCGATGCCGCCCTGCGCCAGGCAACGGTTGCCTTCGCCGGAGATTACGGCGGGCACCCGCTCATGGCCCCGGCTGCAGCGGCCTGGAGCTTGCGCGCCTGGGGCACGGTGCTGGAGGCGGGCGGCCGCCAGGAACCGCACATCCATCCGCTCGGCTGGTTGTCCGGTGTGTACTACGCGCGCCTGCCCGCGGGCATGCAGGCCGGCAGCGGCGGGGCGGGCTGGCTCGAGTTCGGGGCACCGCCGGCACGGCTGCGGGTGGCGACAGCACCGGCCCTGCGCCGGCTCGAACCCCGGCCGGGGCGGCTGGTGCTGTTCCCGTCCTACACGTACCACCGCACGCTGCCCTTCGCGGGGACAGGCCGGCGCATCAGCCTTGCCTTCGACGTCATGCCGCGGCGGCAGGGCTGATGTGCTTCAGCGCATTTCGTCTTCCGGGACGGGCCCGAAGTACATCTCGAAGCCGAGGCCCACGCCCGGGTTGATGTCGCGCTTCTCCTCGAGCGTCTCGCGCGGCCAGGTGAGGCTGGTGCGGGCTTCCAGGAAGAGCCATTTGCGCAACACGCCCACGCGGTAGCGCAGCTCGACGCCGTAGTCGCGCAGCGGCACGTCGGTATTCATCACGCCGCGCACGAAGCCCGTGTACGCCAGGCCGCGGTGGTCACCGAGGCTCTGGTAGGTAATGAGCGCGCTGTACCACTCCAGGCGGCGGACGTCCTCGGCGAGTGTGGCGCCGTTGTCCCAGCGCAGCAGCAATTGCGGGCTGAGCAGCTTGTCGAGGCTGATCTCCGTGGTTTCACCAAAGCCACGGCTGTCGCGCCAGAACAGCGTCTGGCGGGCGCGCAGCGTGACGTCATCGCTGA
>CAZQGA010000077.1:0-2435 GCA_964592735.1 uncultured Chromatiaceae bacterium
GCGGCGGCACGGCCGCTTGATTTCTATGCGTACGGTTTGGGGGAAATCCGCGGCATGGAGCCACCGCCAAGCCATAGCGCCAGTCTGCAGTGGCTGAAGCACCTGGGGTTGCGGATCAACCCGCTTTCCGAGCTGGTGCAGGGGCCAGATGGCTGTCTCGGGTATTACATGCGGATGCTGGCCAGGCGGCGGCAGTTGGCGTATGACATCGATGGTGTCGTTTATAAGGTCGATGACTGCGCGATCCAGGGCCGCCTGGGTTTCGTGGCGCGCGCTCCGCGCTGGGCTATTGCGCATAAATTTCCCGCCGAGGAAGTGCTGACCCGGGTGGAGGGCGTCGAATTCCAGGTTGGCAGGACGGGGGCGATTACGCCGGTGGCACGCCTGCAACCGGTGCTCGTCGGTGGCGTGACCGTCAGCAATGCCACTCTTCACAATTTCGATGAATTACGGCGCAAGGATGTCCGTCCGGGCGATACGGTGATCATCCGGCGGGCTGGCGACGTGATTCCCGAGGTTGTTGCAGTCGTCCCGGAGCGGCGTGTACTGGGTACCCGGGCGGTACGCCTGCCCTCGAAATGCCCTGTGTGCGGCTCCGACATCGTGCGGGGCGAAGGGGAGGTCGTCGCCCGCTGCTCAGGCGGGCTGGTGTGCTCCGCCCAGCGCAAGCAGGGGTTACGTCATTTCGCCTCACGGCGGGCGATGGGGATCGACGGGCTGGGTGAAAAGCTCATCGAGCAACTGGTCGATGCCGGGCTGGTGGTGACTGCCGCCGATATTTACCGCTTGCGAACGGATCAACTCGCCAGCCTCGAGCGCATGGGCGAGAAATCTGCTGCGAAGCTCGTTGCCGCGATTGATGCCAGCCGGCACACCTCGCTGGAGAAATTCCTGTTCGCACTGGGCATTCCGGAAGTCGGGGAAACGACTGCGGCTGCGCTGGCTGCGCATTTCGGCCAGCTGGAAGCCCTGGCCAGTGCGAGCGAGGAAGAACTCCAGGCGGTCAGTGACGTGGGGCCCGCCATCGCGGCCTCCGTGCGTGCATTTTTTGCGCAGGCACACAACCGGGACGTGATCGCCGGGCTGCGGGATCTCGGGGTGTCCTGGCCGAACCAGTCGGGGCGGCCGACGACGACCGGGGGCGTGCTTGCCGGCAAGACGCTGGTTGTCACCGGTACGCTTGCCAGGATGACGCGTGACGAGGCGCGTGCGCAGATCCAGGCGATGGGCGGTAAAGTAACGGAGAGTGTTTCTGCCAGGACGTCGTACCTCGTGTGTGGCGAGGGCCCGGGATCGAAGCTGAAACGTGCGACAGACCTTGGGGTTCCGGTGCTGACGGAAAATCAATTCCTGGCGCTTCTCGCTGAAAGCAGGGCAGGGTGACATGAACGCAGGCGTGACTCAGGAGCGGATCCACAAGGTCCTGATGGGCGTTTTATTGCCTCTCGCGAGGATTCTGTTGCGGTGTGGGGTCGGCTATGCCGAGTTCTCGGATCTGGCCAAGAATGCTTTCGTGGAAGTCGCGTCAACCGACTACGGTGTACGTAACCGGCCGACCAACATCGCACGCGTCGCGGTGATGACTGGCCTGTCAAGGAAAGAGGTAAGCCGGGTGCGGGCGGCGTTGGCCAAGAGCCGCTCACGAACCCTGTCATACCGGAGCGTTCCTGCCGAGATCCTGCACCGCTGGCACACGGATCCGGTTTTTTGTGATTCTGCTGGCCATCCCAGGCCCCTGTCTTTTGCAGGAGCCCGGTCATTCACAACGCTCGTTCAAGCCGTGACGGGTGATATTCCTGCGCGTACCGCTGAGCGGGAGCTGAGCCGGTCAGGAATGTTGAAGATGGCCCAGGGAAAGAAGCTGATGCCAGTCGGTCGCGAATTCGTACCTGACTCGGCAAGTGAAAAGGCGATTGAGGGACTTCAGTATGGACTGAGGCGTTTAGCGGAAACGATTTCATTTAACGCAGATCCACAAAACACAAAAGCACCACGTATTGAAAGGATTGTTCATACGGCTGGTGTGGCTGCGTCGGATATTAAATTAGTTCGAGATGGCTTAATCGCTATTGTTGCCGGCTTTAGTCACCAAATTGATGATTACTTAACTCTATTTCAGCGAAAGCCAAATCGACCGAAAAAGTCTTCGCTAACATATTTCCATCTTGGCGTTGGCTTGTATTACTTTGAGAATCCGGAGATAGACTGAAAACGGCTTGAGTCTACAAGCCTCTCAGTGCGGCACATTAAGTCCGTTTCGGATGGTATTTAGAGATACCGTTAATTCTTGTTGACATCAGCGACACCAGCGCGCAGGCCGCTGCCATGGATGCCGCGTACGCCACTGCCGCTGATCCCGCGCAGGCCACTGCCGCTGATCCCGCGTACGCCACTGCCGCTGATCCCGCGCAGGCCACTGCCGCTGATCCCGCGTA
>CAZQGA010000077.1:2535-8377 GCA_964592735.1 uncultured Chromatiaceae bacterium
CCGCGTACGCCACTGCCGCTGATCCCGCGCAGGCCGCTGCCATGGATGCCGCGTACGCCACTGCCGCTGATCCCGCGCAGGCCACTGCCGCTGATCCCGCGTACGCCACTGCCGCTGATCCCGCGCAGGCCGCTGCCATGGATGCCGCGTACGCCACTGCCGCTGATCCCGCGCAGGCCGCTGCCATAGATGCCGCTCAAGTTGCTTGCGTCAGTCGCGATGACCAGGGGGCGGCTGTTGCTGGCCGTAACCTCGAAGCCGAGGATTTCCACGACGTCATTTGCCGACAGTTCCGACATCTGGTCACCGCCGTAGGCCTGGGCGAGGTCAATGTCGGCAGCGTTCATGCTGGCATATCCGTCTGCCGTCAGACGGGAGACTGGGCCACGCAGGTAGATCAGCGAATTCCCCGCTGAGTACTGTCCGCCGAGGCGGGTGATCGAATTGGCAACCACCGGTCCGTCTGCCGTCAGTTCACCGGTAACCGCGACATAGTCCCCCGGGCTGACAAGTCCCCTCGGGAAGCTGGTGTCGAGGGTTACGGCAGCAACCTGGCCGAGAACGGTGATCCAGGTTCCTTCATCATTGGAGTCGACGATTGCCGGCCCGACGAACAGCAGGGAATCCGCTGCATCGGCAGGGGCGAGTTCGGCCAGGGTCAGTGCGATTGCGGATGGGTCAGCAGCGTCGTCCTGGCGGTCGGCCGCGGATGCAGGAACCGGGATCAGGAACGGAAGTACAGCTGCGATGGCGGTCAGTCGGCGAATTCCGGTGTTCTTTGTCAGAGCCATGATTTTCTCTTCCCCTGCGTTTTTATTGACAGGGCAGCTGTCTGGCAGGCTGTCCTGTGTTTTCGTCGTGCTTGATGAAGTGGTAGATGCCAACGCCTGTCTGGATGATTGGCTCGAGTTCCTGTTCCTTGGGCGGGTCGAGCTTGCTCAGCCAGTCATCGATTTCTTCCAGCAGGAACTGTCCTCTTTCGCGTACATAGGCCTGAAACAACGGCAGTTCCGAGAGGCGGATTCCGGCGTCCGCTACGACGGTTCGCTCCAGCAGGCGCTTCCCGGGATCCTGCTCACGCCGGTTGAAATCAATCGTTTCCACGAAGCTGCAAACCGTATGTCCCAGCCTGTCCAGGCTCTCTGGAGCGTCCGCCTGGGGCAGGTAGGTGCGTGTCAACACCTTGATCCGCCCTTCGTCCGTCTCCTTCACGACGCCAATCCGCAACAGTTCGTCGAGCATCGCGCGTGGCGGCATGTCACCCGTGTAGCGCCTGACCAGCCCGGCAAAGGTTTTTTCTTCTACCCCGTCGTAGGGCACGTCCAGCGGCAGGCCGTACGGGCCGGTAAACAAGGGGTCGGTGTGCCAGCCGGAAAGAATCCGGGTGATCCGGTCCAGGTTCGATGCGTAGTCGTCTTGTTGTTTTCCCCTCTGCGCAACCAGCCTGCTGACTTCTTTCCTGGGCAGGCCTGTCAGGATCGCAATCCGATCCTGGGTCATGCTTTCGTCCGGTAGCCGGAGGTTGTCTGCAGCAACCTCCACATAAACTCCCTTGGCAATCTCGCTGAACTCGTTGAACGAGACGCTATTTCTGACCAGGATCCGTATCAGCGGCCGCAAGAGCCGCTGATAGGCAACCAGAATCGAGAGCTTCAGATCACTGCCGGCCATTAAACATAAATTCTTTAGGGGCAAAGTATGCCGAAACGCCTGAGGCGTCAAGCGCGTTACATAAGCGTAAACCGTAGGTTACCAGCAGCAGTTCCGGCTTGTTTTGGAATGTAAATCCAAAAAATAGTGCGACAAGTTATTGGTAAATCAAAAGATGTACAAGTCATGGCACGGTCTGGGCCAGGCGATGGCTTACGTCAAATCGCAATGAGGTCAGACCCTGGAGACGCCCGTTGCCTGGCGCGGTTGACGGGCTGATCCGGTTCCAGCCGTGGCAGGCGCCTTCCGGCCAGTTCAGGGCGTGCAGATCATCTTCGTGGAGGGTGTGGGTTGCGCCCATAAGCTCGCGGGCTCAGCATCAGGATGGCCATGGCTGAAGAGACTGCACAATCGAGGGCGGTACGCTCGTTTTTCGCCAGCGGCGTCGCGCAGACCGATGCCGTGGGCGTCTGTCGGGGCCTGTCCTGCGAACTCAATGGTGCAGCCGGGATCGAGCGGCAGCTGACTGCTGCCGGGATGACGACCGCCCGCATCGATTGCTTCGGCCTTTGCGATTGCTCACCCGTGGTACGCACCATCGACGGCAAGCTGTTCTCTGGTGCGGCAGCGCTGGCCCTTCCGGCTCGCCCTGAGGCTGTTGGGGCTGCGGCGGGCGCGCCGCAGATCCGCTGCCTCGCACGCCGCCCAGTCGTCACGGAACGGATTCTGCACGGGCCACACCATGACCTTGGCGTTGCACGCCAGGCGGGCGTTTACGCGGCGCTGCAATCCGCCCTGCAACTGGGGCCGGAGGCTGTGCTGGCGATGGTCGAGCGCAGTGGCGAGCAGGGGCGGGGCGGGGCCGGTTACCCGACAGCAGCCAAATGGCGTGCCTGCGCGGCAGCGGGTGGCTCACGCCGTTATGTCGTCGCCAACGGCGATGAGGGTGACCCCGGTTCCTTCATCGACCGTGTCCTGCTGGAGGATGATCCGCACGCCGTGCTCGAAGGGCTGGCGCTCTGTGCATTGGCCGTGGGCGCGGGCGAGGGGGTGGTGTTCATCCGTGCGGAGTATCCCCGTGCGCAGGCGCGAATGAAGGCCGCGATTGCCGAAGCACGGGCGGCCGGGATCCTTGGGCCCTCGGTGCCGGGTTACCGCTTTGGATTCGATGTCCGTGTGGTCGGTGGCCACGGCAGCTATGTCTGCGGCGAGGAAACAGCGCTGCTCAACGCCATCGAGGGACGCCGTGGGGAGGTGCGGGTGAGGCCGCCGTATCCGGCGCAATCGGGGCTTGATGGCTGTCCCACCGTGGTTAACAACATCGAGACCCTGGTCAATGTTCCCTGGATCGTGCGCGAAGGCCCGGATGCCTATCGGGAACTCGGGCTGCCGGGTGCTCCGGGTACCAAGGCCTTTTGCCTGGCGCGCGGCTTTGCGAGGCCCGGCATCATTGAAGCTGAATTCGGCATCGGCTTGCGGGAGCTGATCGAAGTGCACGCTGGAGGCGGCCGTGGTGGTCGACCGCTGGCTGCAGTGGCGCTCGGCGGTCCCATGGGGAGCATCCTGGCTGCGACGGAGTGGGATGTACGCATCGATCCTGCGGTCCTGCGTGAGCGCGACCTCCGCCTGGGTCATGCGGGGCTCGTGCCGATCCCGGAGTCGGCTGACTTGCGGGCAGTCCTGCTCAACTGGGCCCAGTTCATGGCCATTGAATCCTGCGGCAAGTGCGTGCCTTGCGGGCTGGGATCACGCCGGGTCGTTGAACTGGCGGGGCGGATCGGGCAGGAAGACCGGGATGATGGCCACCAGGAACTGCTGCAGTTGCTGGCGACCATCGAGGCCACGAGCTTGTGCGGTTTTGGGCAGGGCATTCCACAGCCGCTGCGCAAGCTGGCAACGCTCATTCATGACGGCCGGTCAGGAGCGCCTGTCCATGACTAAACCCAGCCTGAACATCGATGGTGATGCGGTGGTGGCGGGTACTGGGGAAACGATCCTTGCGGTGGCGAGGCGGACAGGGCACGGCGGCAATATCCCGACGCTCTGTTACACCACCGGCCTGTCGCCACAGGGTGGGTGCCGGTTGTGCGTGGTGGCGATAGAGGGTCAGGCGGCACCGGTTGCTGCCTGCACGACACTGGCCCGTCCCGGCATGATCGTGACCACCGCAAGCCCTGAACTCGAAGGCGAGCGACGTGAACTTCTGCGCCTGCTGCTCGATGCCCATCCGCGGCTGGCATGCGAACCACATCCGGCTGGTGGGCGCCAGTCCGGTGAATTCCGGGCGCTGCTGCGGCGCCATGGGCTGGATCGGCCGGCAACGCAGCCGGCATCCGTATGTGCTCTGCCAGAAGGCTCCCACCCTTACCTGCGGTTCCAGCCCGATTTTTGTGTGACCTGCCGGCGCTGTGTACAAGCCTGCGACGACGTGCAGGGGCAGTTCGTATTTGCCATCGGTGGGCGCGGTGCGCAGGTCCGGCTGCTCGTGGGTGGGCAGGACCGCTTCGAGGATTCTCCCTGTGTCAGTTGTGGCGCCTGTGTCGAGGCCTGTCCGACCGGAGCATTGAGCGATATGGACCGGTTGCGGATGCCGCCCGTTCCAGCCGGTGCCGTCGTGCGTTCGGTCTGTGGTTATTGCGGTGTGGGTTGCAATATCGATGTCAGTGCTGATGCAGGTGGCATTCGCCAGATTGCCGGCAGCCGGGAATCCAGTGTCAATGCCGGGCACCTCTGTGCGAAGGGTCGCTATGCCCATGGCTGGACGCATTCACCCGAACGTCTGACGGTGCCTTTGCTGAAAGAGGGCACGGGCTTCCGTGAGATCTCCTGGGCAGAGGCGATCGCGCATGCAGCGAGAGAGTTGCAGCGGATCACGGGATCATCGGGTCCCGACAGCCTCGGCGTGATGACTTCGTCGCGCTCCACCAACGAGTCTGCCTATCTTTTCCAGAAGCTGTTCCGCGCCGTGATCGGCACGAACAACGTGGATTGTTGCGCACGTGTCTGTCATTCCTCGACGGCTTTGGCCCTCTCCATCGCAACGGGTACCAGCGCGGCTTCGGCTTCTTACGCCGATATAGAGCAGGCACACATCATTGTCATCGCAGGCGCCAATCCCACCGAAGCGCATCCGGTCGTCGGTGCCCGCATCAAGCAGGCAGTCCGGCGCGGGGCGCGCCTCATGGTCATCGATCCGCGCCATATCGAGTTGTGCGACTACGCAAGTCTGCACCTGCCCATAGAACCAGGCACCAACGTGGCAGTGTTCAACGCGCTGGCGGCTGTGCTCATCGAGGAAGGACTGTGGGATCGTGCCTATGTCGAGGAGCGCACCGAAGGCTTCGGATCCCTCAGGGAGGCGCTTGCTGGTGAGTCTGTCGATGCAGCTGCCGCCAGCTGTGGTGTGCCCGCACAGACCCTGCGCGAAGCGGCGCGGTTGCTGGCAACGAGCGGCCCAGCCTTGTTCGTCACGGGTCTTGGCCTGTCGGAACTGACCCAGGGTACGGACTCGGTTCTGGCGCTGATCAACGTGGCATTGCTCACCGGCAGCATTGGCAAGGCGGGAGCGGGCATGCTGCCGCTGCGGGGCCAGAACAATGTGCAGGGCAATGCGGACATGGGTTCGGCGCCAGGTTCGGTGACCGGCTACCAGCCCACTGGCGACCCGCTTGTGCGGGCGCGCCTGCATCGTCACTGGGGTGCCGTGCCACCGGAGGGCGCGGGCCTGACGATTCCCGGCATGCTGGCGGCGGCGCGTGCGGGAACGCTGCGCGGGCTATGGGTCCAGGGCGAGGATCTGATGCAAAGCGATCCCAACCAAGCAGCCGTCCGCGCCGCACTGTGCAACCTGGACTTCCTCGTGGTCCAGGAGTTGTTCATGACCGAAACAGCGCGGCTCGCACACCTGGTGCTGCCCGCCGCCGGGGCGCTCGAACAGGATGGCACTTTTACCAATGGCGAGCGGCGCATCCAGCGCGTGCGTGCCGCACTGCGTCCGCCCGGGGAGGCGCGTCCGGACTGGTCGGTAGCCGTGACGCTGGCGCGCGCCATGGGAGCACCCTGGGACTATGCAAATCCGGCTGGGGTCATGGATGAGATCGCTGCCGTGGCGCCGGAATTGTTCGGTGGCATTGCCTATTCACGGCTCGATGGTGATGGGTTGCAATGGCCCTGTCCGGATCCATCCCACCCG
>CAZQGA010000078.1:0-8314 GCA_964592735.1 uncultured Chromatiaceae bacterium
TTCTCCTTGGTCTGCTCTTCGAGCTTGCGCGACAGCTTCATCACTTCGATGCGATGGTTGAGATGCCCGGTCACCTTGTCGAGGCGGCTGCGCAGCTCGAGCGTCTCGAGGATTTTCTGCTTCTCGACGGGCTTGATGTCCAGGAAGCCGGCGACGAGGTCGGCGAGCTGTCCCGGCGAATCGATGCCGTTGACCACGCCGGCGAGCTCCGGCATCGCCTGCGGCAGCAGGTTGATTGCCTCCAGCGAGCGGTCCTTGAGGATGCGCAAGCGCGCTTCGAGCTCGGCATTTTCCGGGGCATGCTCGGGCACGAGGTCGAAGCGTGCGGCCAGGAAGGGCATGCCGCCGATGTAGTCGAGCGTGCGGAAGCGCCGCTCGCCCTGGCAGACGACATGCTGGGTGCCATCCCGGGCCGTGAAGTAGCGGACGATGCGCGCAATGGTGCCGACCGGATACAGGTCGGCCCCCGCCGGCTCGTCGAGGGTCGGATCGCGCTGCATCACCAGGCCGATGTGCCGGCCGCTGCGGCTGGCTTCCTCGGCGGCCGCAAGCGAGATCTTCCGGCCGATGGTGAGCGGTACCACGGCGCCGGGGAACACCACCGTGTTGCGTACCGGCAGGATGATCAGGACATCATCGGGCACCCCCGGCCGGGCTGCTGTGGCGGCCGCGCCGGTGGACTCGGTATCTGCGGTCTGCTCGATGTCGGTCATTGCCGTGGGTTCCTCCTGGATGCATGGCCGCTGCACGGCACGGGACGGCAGCGGCCGGCTTTGCCCAGTGATGGGGGCAAGGACCGTGATTTCAATGTCGCCTGCCTGCGTATACTGCCGCCCGATGCAGGACAGGGAATTCGTGGCTGAAGGCGCCCGGAGCGGCGGTGCGGCAACGCCTGCCCGGGAGGCGGTGGTGGTGCTGCGGGGGCTGACCAAGGACTTTGGTGGCCGGCCGGCCGTGCGGGGTATCGACCTCGACATTCCACGAGGTGGTTGTTTCGGTTTCCTCGGCCCCAACGGAGCTGGCAAGACCACCACCTTGCGCATGATCCTCGGGCAGTCGCCACCGGGCAGCGGCACCCTGACTGTTTTCGGCCTGCCCGTGGCGCAGCGGATCCGCGAGATCCGCGCCCGCATTGGTGTGGTGCCGCAGGCGGATAACGCCGACCCGGATTTCACCGTGGGTGAGAACCTGCGCATGTATGCGCGCTACTTCGGGGTCAGCCCTGCAGTGGCCCGGCCGCGCATCCGCGAACTGCTGGAGTTCATGGAGCTCAGCGACCGCGCGGATGATCCGGTCAAGGAGCTTTCCGGCGGCATGAAACGGCGGCTCACGATCGCCAGGGCGCTGATCAACGACCCGGAACTCATCATCCTCGACGAGCCCACGACAGGCCTCGACCCGCAGGTGCGCCGCATGATCTGGACCCGGCTGCGCCAGTTGAGTCATGCGGGCAAGACGCTGCTGCTCACCACGCACTACATGGACGAGGCCGAGCGCCTGTGTGACGACCTCGTCGTCATCGACCAGGGCCGTATCATCGCGCGAGGTGCGCCCGCCGCACTCATCCGCCAGCACGTCGAGCGGCATGTGGTCGAGATCGAGGCTGATGCGGTGACGGTGCAGCGCCTGCTCGGGGGAATCCCCGGGGTCCGCCACGAGCAGGCGGGAGAAACCCATTACTGTTACACCGATGCGCTGGCCCCGGTGCTGCAGCGCCTGGAACAGGCGCCGGGCATCGCCTGCCGGCACCGGCCAGCCACCCTGGAGGATGTGTTCCTGCGTCTGACGGGGCACGAGTTGCGTGAGTGAGGAAAGACCCATGACGACAGTGACCCTGGCATGGCCACGCCCGCGCGCCGCTGCATTCAAGGTCTGGCTGCGTAACCTGCTGGTCTGGCGCAAGCTGATGGCCGCAGGCCTCTTCCTGAGTTTCGGCGAGCCGTTCGTTTACCTGCTCGGCCTCGGTTATGGGCTCGGGCGCTTCGTCGGGGATGTTTCCGGGATGTCTTACCTGACCTTCCTCGCCTCCGGCCTGCTGGCTTCCTCCGCCATGAACGCCGCCGCCTTCGAAGGCACCTACTCGGTCTTCACGCGCATGGTGCAGCAGCAGACCTACGACGCCCTTCTCGCCACGCCACTGCTGGTGGACGACATCGTCGCCGGGGAGATGCTCTGGTGCGCCACCAAATCCGTGATCGTCACCTTGCCGATCCTCGCCGTGGCGGCGCTGATGGGCGCCGTCACCAGCTGGTCGGCACTGGCTGCCATCCCCGTGTTCTTTCTGGTGGGCCTGTGCTTCGCCGGGCCATCGATATTCGTGAGCGCACTCGCACCGGCCTATGATTTCTTCAACTACTACGTGACGCTGCTGATCACCCCGATGTTCATCTTCAGCGGCGTCTTCTACCCCATCACGACCTTGCCGGATGCTGCCCAGGCCATCGTGCAGGCGCTGCCGCTGGCTCACGCCGTGGCGCTGATCCGCCCCCTCGTCGCGGGCCAGCCGCTCGAGCAGCCGCTGCTGCACGTCGCGGTGTTGCTGGCCTATGCGGGTGTGGGCTATCTCGCCGCGGCGGCCTTCGTCCGGCGCCGGCTCATCAAGTAGCCCTCAGCTGAGCCGTGCGGGGGGATCGTTTGGCAGGCAGAGGGACTGGAAGAGCCCGGTCCGGGCGGCCGCGCTGTAAGCCACCTGGTTGCGGCCCAGGCCGATGGCAGTCTCCAGGGCGTGCTCGGCAGCGGACAGGCTGCCCTCGGCGCGTGAGCCCCGGGGCGGCAGTGTCGAGGTCGCGCCAACGCTGATGGTCACGACACCCGTTCCCGGGGCCTGCGGGTGGGGGATGGCAAGGGCCTCGATGGTGGCGCGCAACTGCTCGCCCACGCGCAGTGCACCTTCGAGCGGCGTGTTGCCGAGGACCAGGACGAAACGGCCGTTGCCGTGGTGGGCGACGAGGTCGGTGGCGCGCCCGATGAGGTGCTGGAGCGCATTGGCCACGGCCTGGATGCAGGCATCGGTCCGTTCCCGGCCACGGCTGGTTTCGTAGTCGTCCAGGTGGTCGATATCGACCATGAGGATCGACAGCGGATGTTGCCCGCGTTGTGCGGTGCGCCAGGCCCGCTCGAGGAATTCGGTGCAGCCGCGCCGATTGGCGGTGCCCGTCAGGGTGTCCGTGCGCAGTTGGCGCTCGAGGGCGAGCTGGGCCTCCTGCAGGGCGTCACCCCGGCCTTTCAGTTCGCGATCGCGGGCGCCGATGACGGTCACGAGGTCGTGCTGCAGCGTTGCGTCGCGCTGCCGGGCGGCCTGCAGGCCTTGCAGGGTGCCACGAAGCCCGGCAGAGAGGGCGGACAGCCGCTCGAACAGCACGGCCACTTCACGGGGTGCGCCGGCTGGTGCCTCAAGCGCTGCGGTGTCTGCCTCGGGATCGAAGCTCCGCAATGCGCGCTCGAGCGCGGCCAGGGACCGGGTGATGCGCTTTGCCAGCAGGAGCGCCAGGCCCGTGCCGCCGATGACGGCCAGCAGCAGCCGGCCGATGACCTGCAGGGGCGGGTGCCCACCGCCCAGGGCGAGGGCCAGGGCGAGCGCCGGCAGGGCAGTGACCAGTGCCATGACCACTGCAAACGGCAGTTGCGGATACCTGGATGCCACGCTGCGATTCTGCCGCGCACCGTCGGTACGGTCTGCGACCTGCGGCGGGTTTTGCAGGCAGATCGGCGAAGATGGATATGGGCCCACCAGGACTTGAACCTGGAACCAACGGATTATGAGTCCGCTGCTCTGACCAATTGAGCTATAGGCCCCCGCAAGAGTCTTCCACCACCGGCATCCTGAGCCTGTGCTGAGCAGCCGGATTCTAGCAGCCGTGGCTGGCCCGCAGGACAGGTGCTGGCGTGACGCCATCAGGGGCGTTCTGGTACTGTTTCTCCAGCGGCCGGGCGCCGCACACAGGAAGCAGATGGCGACCAGAACCCGGGATTTGCCCCCGTTGACGGGAGTTGCGCACCATGTGCGCGAACTGCGTTATCAGGAGGCTGCCCGACAGATCATCGGGCTCCTGCTGATGCCCTTGTATGCCCTGTTCAGCGAGCCGCTGCCCGGGCTCTTCGTTGCGGGGACAGTACTGGCAGCAGCCGGCCTGCTGGTGCGCCTGTATGCCTCCGGCTTCATCATGAAGAACCAGGAACTGGCTACCACGGGACCCTATTCGCTGGTTCGTCATCCGCTCTATACCGGCAACCTGCTCACGCTGGTCGGTTTTACCGTGGCAAGTGGCCAGTGGTGGGCGGTTCTGGTGTCGGCTTCCTTCTGGTGGTTCTACTATCCGACTGCCATCGAGTACGAGGATCGCAAGCTGCGACGGATTTTTGGTGAGCGTTGCGAGGATTGGCAGCGGGCCACACCGGCGGTGCTGCCTGCGGGGTTCATGCCGAAGCGCGGTGGCTCCTGGTCGCTGCGCATCAGCCTGGCCCGCAACGCCGAGCCGCTGGTGCTGGCGTATTCGGTGTTCTGGCTGGGCTGGATCTACGAGCAGCTCTGAGCGCCAGTGCGAGATGGTTGATGGCAGGGCTGGCGAAGCAGGGCCTCCCGGTGCTGTTCCAGCGGCAACGCCCGGGCCGGCCATCCTGCTGGGGCAGGGCTACCAGGGCGCGGTGTATCGCGTCGAAACGGCAGCGGGACCGGTGATCGTCAAAAAGGCCATCGGTCGTGGTCTGGCACGTTCCCTGCGCTGCGCCATGCTCCGGCGTGAATACGCCATCTATCAGTTGCTGGCGACCGTGCACGGGGTGCCGGCCTGTCACGGCCTGCGTGCGGGTGAGGAACTGGTGCTCGACCTGATACCGGGGTCTTCGCTGCGCGAACCGGGCCAGCCGGCAGGTGATCGCAGCCGTTTTTTTGCCGAGTTGCTCGGGCTCATCCAGGCCATGCACCAGGCCGGCGTTGCACATGGCGATCTCAAGCGCAAGGACAACATCCTCGTCGGCCCGGGCGGACGGCCGTACCTCATCGACTTTGGCACGGCAGTTGCTGCGCCTGCCGGAGCCGGCTGGTTGCGGCGCTGGCTGTTCAGCCAGATGTGCCGCATGGACCTCAACGCCTGGGTCAAGCTCAAGTACCAGCGCCAGCTGGCAGAGATCGATCCGGCAGACGAGCAGTATTACCGGCCGACATGGCCGGAGCAGGTTGCCCGGGTCATGCGCCGGACCTGGCGCAAGCTGAGCTTGCGCCGCCTGCGTCGTTCCCGGCGGGGCTGAGGCCAGCCAGATGGAGCCAGAGTGGCCGTGACCCGCGGGATCGTCCGCCACCTCATCACGTCTGCTGCCTGGCTGGTACTGGGCGCCGTGCTGTTGTTGAGCGTCCTGGCGCAATGGGGTGAACAAGGCTGGGTGCCAGAGCTGGCGACGCACTTCCGCATCCAGTACCTCGCTGCCAGTGTGCTGCTCATGCTGGTCTTCGGTGTCCTGCGCCGGTGGTGGCCGGCCCTGCTGGCTGGCGCACTGCTCGCGGTCAATGCCTGGCATGCCGCACCCTATCTGCTGCCTGGGGACCCGCCCGTTGCTGCGGCAAGCTCCGGCAGGGCGCTGCGGCTGGTCTCGCTCAACCTCTACTACCGCAACCAGGCCTATGCCAGGGTGCGTGACTACCTGCGGGAGATCGATCCGGATGTGCTGGTGCTGTCGGAGCTGACCCCGGCCTGGGGCCGTGAGCTCAAGGAGTTGATGGCGCGTTATCCATTCCGCAAATCCGACAATCGCCGTGATCCCTGGGGCCTGGGCGTGTTCTCGCGCTTTCCCCTGCGCGAGGCCTCGATCCTGGGTCTGGGTGTATCGGGCAGCATCAATATTCGTGTGATCGTCGATCTGCCTGGTGGCGCCATAGAGCTGGTCGCGGTGCATCTCGCTTCGCCGTCGAGTCCTGCCCACGCTGCCATGCGCAATCGCCAGCTCGACGAGCTTGCCGGATTGCTGGGGCGGCCGCGTCCAGCATCGGAGCAGTCGCTGCCCCGCATGATCGTCGGCGACATGAACGTGACGCCGTTCTCGCCCTATTTCCGCCAGTTGCTGACACGCACGGGTCTGCGCGATGCGCGGCAGGCAGCCGGGTTTTCCGGTACCTGGCCGACCTGGCTGCCAGTCCTGCAGATCCCCATCGATCATTGCCTCGCCGACCCTGCCCTGGCAGAGGTGGCAGTCATGCGCGGGCCATGGGTCGGTTCCGACCACTACCCGCTGGAGATGGTGCTGCGTCATGTGCCCTGATGTGGCAGTCGGCGGTGGCGGGAAACCTGTCCGCTGACGGTGGCATCCATGATAAATATCCCCGGCGCAGGCCGCTTGTGGCCGTTTGCGCCGGGCCGGTCTGGCAGCGGGAGGTGCTGACGATGGGTGTGGTGAGCGAGATTCTCGGGCTGTTTGCCTATGCGTTCGTCATTGCCATGGGTGTCGGCGCCCTGGCGGTGCTTGCCCTGTATTTCATCGACAAGACGCAGACCCGGCATGCGATCCGGCGCAATTACCCCGTCATCGGCCGTTTCCGCTATGTCTTCGAGAACATCGGTGAGTTCTTCCGCCAGTACTTCTTTGCGATGGACCGCGAGGAGATGCCGTTCAACCGCGCGGAGCGGGCCTGGGTCTATCGGGCAGCCAAGGGTGAGGAGAACACGGTGCCTTTCGGCTCCACGCGCGACCTGCGTGCGACCGGGACGGCCATCTTCGCCAACTGTCCCTACCCGATCCTGGATGAGGAAACCCGGCCGACGTCGGCGATCACCATCGGGCCCTTCAGCCGTCAGCCGTACACCACCCGCCACTTTTTCAATGTTTCTGGCATGAGTTACGGTGCCATCTCCAGGCCGGCGGTACTCGCCCTGTCCCACGGTGCCGCCAGGGCCGGTTGCTGGCTCAACACGGGGGAGGGCGGGCTCTCTCCCCATCACCTGGCGGGTGGGGCCGACATCGTCTTTCAGATGGGTACCGCCAAGTATGGTGTGCGTGAGGCTGATGGGCGGTTGAGTGAAGCGCGCCTGCGTGAGCTGGCCGAAGTTCCGCAGGTGAAGATGATCGAAGTGAAGCTGAGCCAGGGTGCCAAGCCCGGCAAGGGCGGCATCCTGCCGGCCGCCAAGGTGACCGCAGAGGTGGCGCGTATCCGCGGTATCCCGGCAGGCATCGACTCGATCAGCCCCAATCGGCATCTGGAGATCAATGATGCGGCGAGCCTGCTTGACTTCATTGCCCGCGTGCGCGAGCTGAGCGGCCGCCCGACCGGCTTCAAGACCGTGATCGGCAGCTATGACTGGCTGGGGACCTTGTTCGAGGAAATCCACCGCCGTGGTGTCGGCAGTGCGCCGGATTTCATCACCATCGATTCGGGCGATGGGGGCACGGGTGCTGCACCGATGACGTTGCTCGACAATGTCGGTCTGCCGCTGCGCGAAAGCCTGCCGCGGGTGGTGGACCTGCTTTGCGAGTACGGGCTGCGCGAGCGCACCAGGGTCATCGTCAGCGGCAAGCTCATCAACCCCGTGGGTGTGGCCTGGGCGCTGTGCGCCGGTGCGGACTTCATCAATTCAGCCCGCGGTTTCATGTTTGCGCTGGGCTGCATCCAGGCCATGAAGTGCAACAAGAACACCTGCCCGACGGGCATCACGACCCACAACCGGAACCTGCAGCGGGGCCTGGTCGTGACGGACAAGGCCGAGCGTGTGGCGCGCTACGCGCTTGGCATGGAGAAGGAAGTCGCCGTCATCGCCCATTCCTGCGGCGTGGCCGAGCCCCGCCTGCTGCGGCGCGAGCACTGCCGTATCGTGCAATCCAGTGGCCAGAGTGAACTGCTGAGCCAGCTGTTTCCGGGTCCGGCATCCGCGTAAACGAACAAGGGCGCTTCCAGGGGGGAGCGCCCTTGCGGGTCGTGCCTGCTGTTGCCAGCCGCTTCAGTCTTCGATGAGGAAGCTGCGCAACTGGTCGCTGCGTGACGGGTGGCGGAGCTTGCGCAGGGCCTTGGCTTCGATCTGCCGGATGCGCTCGCGGGTGACATCAAACTGCTTGCCGACTTCCTCGAGCGTGTGGTCGGTGTTCATGTCGATGCCAAAGCGCATGCGCAACACCTTTGCCTCCCGTGGCGTCAGGCCAGCCAGCACGTTGTGCGTGGCTTCCTTCAGGCCCTCGGAAGTCGCCGAGTCCAGCGGCGAGGAAATGGTCGTGTCCTCGATGAAATCCCCCAGGTGTGAATCCTCGTCGTCGCCGATCGGGGTCTCCATGGAGATCGGCTCCTTGGCGATCTTCAGCACCTTGCGGACCTTGTCCTCGGGCATCTCCATGCGCA
>CAZQGA010000079.1:0-8297 GCA_964592735.1 uncultured Chromatiaceae bacterium
GCCAGCGGCACATTGACCGACCCGACGACGTCCAGCCGGTCATCGGTCCCGTAGGTGACCGCGGCGCGTCCCGAGAACTCCTCGGCCGGTTTGCGCGTGGTGATCGAGATGGCGCCTCCGATCGTATTGCGGCCAAACAGGGTGCCCTGCGGCCCGCGCAGCACCTCGACACGCTCGATATCGATCAGGTCGAGGATGCCGCCCACCGAACGCGCGATATACACGCCATCGACATAGAGCCCGACGCCGGGATCGACCGTCGGCACGAACTCCTTCTGCCCGATGCCACGGATGTAAATGGCTGCACTGTTGCTTGCGCCACCAAAGGTCGGGCTGTTGCCAAACGAAAGATTGGGCGTGAAATCCGCGATGGCATCCACCTTGTCGACACCACGGAACTCGAGGCTTTCTCCGGAAAACGCCGAAATCGACAGCGGTGTCGATTGCAGTCCCTCTTCGCGCTTGCGCGCCGTCACCGTGATTTCCTCGATGAGCCAGTCGGTGCTGCCCGGGGTGGCTTGCGCGTGGACCGTCGCAGGCAGGGCCATGCCGAAGGCCGTACCAAGGGCCGCCAGCAGGCGCCAGACATTCATCCTGTCGAGCGGTGCCGCCCGGGTTCTGGTTGTCATCACGGTACTCCGGTTCTTCTTGTTGAAACGGCACTCTGCAGAAGCCGCCCAGCCCCGCGAAGGCCGGGGAACGGATCTGCCCCCCCTGGGCTTCCAAAGCGGCCGCCCTGGAACAGCGCCGGCGGGAATCGTACAGGCTGGCTTGAGCCGCCTCCACCCTGATTCAACACAGGGGTGGCCATGCCACACCCGTGGGATGCCGGGCTGTCACAGGCCTGGAAGGCCGGCACCGGCAAGACCCGCCTTGCCGGGATGAGGCAGGCAGGCCTTCCGGTGACTGGCCTGGCGCAGGCTTAATTGGCGTGCGGTTCGTCGTCGGCGTGGGTAGACCACAGGCGGTGGGAATCGAGCAGCAAGCGCGCAACCGCCTCGTTGGCATCCAGGCGTCCCTGCTCGGCTGCAACCTCCGTCTCGGCGGCATTGCGCCGGGCGAGCAGCGATTCGGCGAGCGGCAGTTCGCCGAGTTCATAGGCCCGGCGCGCCAGGTCGGCATGCCGGGTCATGGCATCAGCGGCGAGCTTCAGTTGTTGCCAGGTCTCGACTGCGGATACGGCATGCTGCCAGTTGGCCACCGCCTCAGTCTCGATGCGCCGGCGCGTTGCCATCTCCAGCGCAGCGAGGGCCTGCGCCTGGCCAAGCTGGCGGTCGGCCTCCGCACGGCGTGCGCTGAAGCCGATCGGTATGGCGACGCTCATGCCGACGATTTCCTCGTCGCGGAACTGCTCGTTGGCATAAAAGAGCCCGAGGGTCGGATCGGGCAGCCGGTCACGGCCAGCGCGCCGTGCGGCGATCCGGCTCTTTTCCAGGGCATCCTGCACCGCCAGCAACTCGTGGTTGTGCTCGAGGGCAGCGGCAACCCAGTCGGCCTGGCTGCCAGCCGGCAGCACCGGCTCGACGACCCTGGGCGCGAGTGCCGGCAGGTCAGGGAAGCTCGCGCGCAGCTGGCCATGAGCCGCCTGCTGCCGGCCGAGCGCCTGTTGCTGCTGGGAACGCGCCTGGGCCAGCGCCGCATCGGCCTGGAGCAGCTCCAGCCGCGCAGCATCGCCGCGGCGGCTGCGCTTTTCCACCGTGCCGCGCACCTCCTCCAGCAGGCTGGCCTGGGCACCCAGCAGCGTGACTTCAGCCTGTGCGCGCAGTACGCCATACCAGAGGCTGAGCAGCTGGCGGCCGGTCTCGTGGCGGGCATCGCCGATCCGTTCGCGCGCTTCGTCCATGCCCTTGGTGCCGATGTTCCGGTCGAGCCCGGCCTTGCCGAAGAGGCGGAAGCCACGCTCGAGGCTGGCACCCCATTCATCGGAGGTCTTCGCGACACCGCTGATGTCACGGCGCTGCCCGGTGACGCGCAACTGGAGTTCATGGGGGCCCGCCCGCAGTGCATCACTCTCCGCCGTCGCCATGCGCAGCTGCGCTTCGGCCCCGCGCACCGCCGGATGATCGTCGAGGATGGCATCCACGATCTCGATGGGCGGCAAGTCCGCCGGTGGCGCAACCTCCGCCGCCGGGGCCGCACCGGCCAGGAGCAACGCCACCCAGATGCCGTAGCGACTCATGCAAGCCTCCCCATTTCCGTGACCGGCAAGGTCCAGTAAGCGACATCACGCGTCGTCAGCGCAGCCTTCAGGCTGTCGATGAGCGAGCGCGCCTGGTCGGCCTCCAGCACGATCTGGAAAACGCAGCGCTCGGCCCGGCCGCGAACCTGCTCCTGCGGGCTGAGGACCTGGAGCCGTGAGCCATGGCCATCCGCCCGCATCATGGTGAAGCCGGCCGCCCACTCGGGATGGGCCAGCAGGCCTTCCAGCAGTTCTTCTTCCAGGTGGCGTGGCGCGACCAGTGTCAGTTGCACCAGGGTCATGTCAGGTCACCTCGCAGGACAAAACGCCGGTACAGCACCGGCAGCAACACCAGGGTCAGCGCCGTGGACGTCACCAGGCCGCCGACCACCACGATGGCAAGCGGCTTCTGGATCTCGGAGCCCGGGCCCGTGGCGAGCAGCAGGGGCACCAGGCCGAAAGCCGTGATGCTGGCAGTCATCAGCACCGGGCGCAGCCGGCGCAGCGCGCCGTCACGAACCACGGCCGGCCCGGGCAGGCCCTGTTCGGCCAGCTGGTTGAAATAGCTGACCATCACCACGCCGTTGAGGACCGCAATGCCGAGCAGTGCGATGAAGCCCACCGAAGCCGGCACCGACAGGTACTCGCCGCTGATGAACAGCGCCGCCACGCCACCGACCAATGCGAACGGAATGTTGGCCAGCACCAGGATGGCCTGCTTGACGGAACGGAATGTCATGAACAGCAGGCCGAAGATCAGGCCGAGCGAGACGGGAACGACAACCGCCAGCCGGGCCGCGGCGCGTTGCTGGTTCTCGAACTCACCCGCGTAGATCACGGCATAGCCTTCCGGCAATTCAACCCCTGCGCTGACGCGTGCGCGCACCTCATCGACGAAGCCGACCAGGTCCCGGCCGGACACGTTGCTCTGCACCGTGACGTATCGGGCCGCATTCTCGCGGTTGACGGCCACCGGGCCGTCGGTACGCTCCAGCTGCACCACTTCCTGCAGCGGAATGGCCCGGCCATCCGGCGTGGGAATGCGCAATGCGTCGAACAAGGCCGCCGACATGCGCACGTCCTCCCCGGCCCGCAGCACCAATGGCGTGCGCCGGACACCCTCCTGGATGACGCCGAGATCGATACCTTCGAGCTGGGCCTTGAGGAAGGCCGCGACGTCGTCGACCGTCAGGCCGTGGCGGCCGGCAGCAAGCCTGTCAATCGCTGCGCGCAGGTACTGCACACCCTCGTTTTTCTTGCTGAGAACATCCTGGGCGCCAGGCACTTCATTGACGATGGCTTCGACCTGGTCGGCCAGGCGGTTGAGGGTGTCGATATCCGGGCCGAAGACCTTGACCGCCAGGTCGCCACGGCTGCCGGTCAGCATTTCGGAAACGCGCATGTCGATGGGCTGGGTGAAGGCGTAGCTGATGCCGGGGAACTCCACCATCACCTCGCGGATCCGGTCCATGAGCCACTCTTTGTCACGCTCCCGCCATGCGTCCATGGGCTTGAGCACCATGAAGCCATCGGTCTCGTTGAAGCCCATCGGATCGAGGCCCATCTCGTCGGAACCCACACGCCACACCATGCCACTGAGCTCGGGCACCTTCTCGAGCAGGGCGCGCTGCACCTTGAGGTCGAGCTCCATGCTCTGCTCGAGGCTGATGGAGGGCAGCTTCTCCAGCTGCAGCAGCAGGTCGCCCTCGTCGAGTGTCGGCATGAACGACTTGCCGATGAACGGAAAGACCGCTGCGGCCGCAACCAGCAGCGCTGCGGCAATCGCCACCACCTGGCGCGTATGTTGCAGCGCGTAGTCGAGTGCCGGCGTGTACAGCCGCACCACCTGGCGCAGCAACCAGGGGTCCTCGTGGTCCCCCTCCTTCAGCAGCCAGGACGCCAGCACCGGCACCACGGTGAGCGACAGCAGCAAGGCAGCGCCCAGCGCGAAGGTGATGGTGAGCGATACGGGCACGAACAGCTTGCCCTCGATTCCCTCCAGGGTGAGCAGCGGCATGAACACGATCATGATGATCAGCACACCGGAGACCACCGGTGTGCCAACCTCGCGTACGGCCCGAAACACCTGGTGCAGCTTGCTCTGGTGGCTGTGGTCGTGGGCAAGATGGTTCACCACGTTCTCGACCACCACCACCGCACCATCGACGAGGATGCCGATGGCGATGGCCAGCCCGCCAAGACTCATGAGGTTGGCCGACAGGCCCACCTGCCGCATCAGCACGAACGTCGCGAGCGCCGCAAGCGGCAGCGTGAGCGCCACCACGATCGCCGCACGGATGTTGCCGAGGAACAGGAAGAGCAACACCAGCACCAGCACGGTCGCTTCGACCAGCGCGGTGGTTACCGTGCCCACGGCACGCTCCACCAGCGCCGAACGATCGTAGAACGGGCGGATGGTCACGCCCTCCGGCAGGGTCGACGCCATGGCCGCCAGGCGCTCCTTGACCTCGGCGGCAATCTGCTGCGCGTTCGCGCCCCGCAACGCCAGCACGATGCCCTGCACCGCCTCGCCGGTGCCATTCTGGGTCACGCCTCCATAGCGCGTGAGCTCACCGAGGCGCACGGCTGCCACGTCACCAACGCGCACCGGCACGCCGTCGACTTCCTTCACCACGATGCCCGCCAGCTGTTCGAGGCTCTGCACGGCCCCCTCGACCCGCAGCAGCCACATTTCCTCGCCGTCCACCAGCCGGCCCGCGCCGTCGTTGCGGTTGTTGGCGTGGAGGGCCTCTGCCAGTTCTGCCAGCATCACGCCGCGGGCGCCCATGGCGGCGTTGTCCGGCGCCACCTCGAAGGTCCTGACGAAGCCACCCAGGGCGTTGACATCAGCCACGCCGGGCAAGGTACGCAACTGCGGGCGGATGACCCAGTCGAGCAGTGAGCGCCGCTCGGCGAGACTCATGCCCTCGCCTTCCACGGTGAACATGAAGACATCCGACAGGGGCGTCGAGATGGGCGCCATGCCCCCCGTGACGCCATCGGGCAGGTCACCCAGCACATTGTTGAGGCGCTCGGCGACCTGGCTGCGTGCCCAGTAGATGTCGACGTGCTCGTCGAAATCCACGGTGATGTCCGTGAGGCCGTATTTCGATATCGAGCGCAGGATGCGCTGGCGCGGGATGCCGAGCATCTCGGTCTCGACAGGCGCCGCGATGCGTGCCTCGACCTCCTCAGGCGTCATGCCAGGCGCCTTGAGGATGATCTTGACCTGCGTACTGGACACTTCGGGGAAGGCGTCGATGGGCAGGTCGCGCCAGGCCTGCACACCCGCCAACACGACGAGCAGGGCCGCACCCAGGACGAGCAGGCGCTGGGTGAGTGAAAACTCGATCAGGCGGTCGATCATCTACTCGCCCCCCATGCCCTGCCACGCGGCTTTCAGCGCGACGACGCCCTCCTCGACCACCTGCTCCGGGCCACTGAGCGCACCTTCCACGGTGGCGTACTGACCCGTGCGGGACAGCACCTGCACCGGTGTGACGGCAAATCCGCCGGGCTTCTCGACGAAGATCCAGTATTGGCTGTCCTGGCGTACGAGGGCGCGCACGGGCACCCGCCAGCTGCGCTGGCCGGCGGCCTCCGCCACGCGCACCGTCACCTGTTGATGGAGACGCAGGGCACCCTCGGGATTGCTCACCTGGGCGCGAATGACCACGGTCTGTGCCGTGCTGACACTCCTGCCCACCACCAACACGCTGCCTTCCGCCTGGGCGGCACCCCCGGTGATGACCTTCTGGCCAGGAGCCACCCGTCCGGCGACGTCCACCGGTGCCTGGATCTCAAGCCAGAGGGTATCCAGATTGGCAATGCGGACCAGTGGCGAGGCCGCCTCGATGCGCCCGCCAGTCACGGCCTGCACCTCGAGCACCGTGCCGGCGATCGGCGCCACCAGGGTCACACTGCCACTGAGGCCCTCCCCCTTCTCGGCCGCGGCAATCTCGCTGGCCGGGAAACCCATGAGCCGCAGCGACGCACGCCGCTCGGCGAGATGGGCGCGGGCCTGGACCAGCGCCGCACGCGCCGCCTGGACCCGCGATTCGGCCACGATGCCTTCCTCGAACAGCGCCTCATCGCGCTGCGCGGAGGCCTCGGCAAGCCGTGCCTGCACCGCAGCCTCGGCGGTGTCGCGCTGGGCAGCGGCGAGATCCGCGCCGTGCAGGGTGACCACGGCTTGGCCGGCCTTGACGCTGTCACCGAGCGCCACCAGGACGCGGGAAACCATGCCCGCTGCCGGTGCGGCCACCACACGCTCGCGATCCGGTGGCACGGTCACCGTGGCCGGCAGGCCGACGGCCACCGCAGCGGCATCCGCCGACAGCGGAACGGTCACGATACCCAGCGCGGTGCGCTGGGTGGCATTGATCGGGACCAGCTGCTCGTCCGCGTGGACGGCGGCGGCGAGGAACAAGACAGGAATGGCGAACAGACGGTACATCACGGGCTCCTGGATGGGCGACTGCACCGGCACGGGGCCGGTACCAGCCGCCTGAAAGCTGGCCCACGAGGGGCCGGATCAGATTCAGGCCTGGCCGCGGGGCGGCCGGTCACGAACCGGGGGGATGTAGGAGGCGTGATGCGCTGCGCGGCCCGCAGCTGGCCTCCCGGATGGCGGGATGCCGGCCGCGGGCCCGGAGTCGAGGAGGAGCAGGGAGGGCAGGTGATGGCAGAAGTGGCAGTGCGGCTCCTCGCCAGCATCGACCGGCGCAACACTGTCACCGGAGTCGTGCCCCACCGTGGCAGCCACCAGGTGTGTTCCAGGCAGGGACTCGCCATCCGCTGGCTCTCCCGCATGCGCATGCAGGCCGGCCACGGCCCAGGTGTATTGCAGGGGCACGAGGCACATCAGGAGCAGGGTCAGCAGGCGCCGCATGAGCCGCATGAGAACAGATCGAGCCGTTTCGTCCTTGGGGCGAGGCTGCACAGGATGCCACAACTGCTCCCGTCCAGCCCACTGGACGCTGCGGCTTGGTGTCGCACCCTGCCCGCAGCGCGCAATGGTGCCTTGCCCGGTCAGTCCTTGCGGGTCTTGCCCGGATGACGACTCCGTCTGGCCGGCTGGTCCGGCAAGCCCGTGTGCTGCGTACGGAACGGTCGGCCACGCCCCGGCGGGTGCCGGCCCTCGGGTCGCTGGCCCGTGCCGGCAGGCTGGTAAGCGGGCACCAGCTGCTGCGGGCCACTGCCGATGAGGTCTTCCCGCCCCAGGCGGCGCAGCGCATCGCGCAGCATCGGCCAGTTTTCCGGATCGTGATAGCGCAGGAAGGCCTTGTGCAGGCGGCGCACCTTCAGGCCCTTGGGGATGCGCACGCGCTCGCCATCGCGCGTGATGCCCCGCAGCGGGTTGCGGCCGGAGTAGTACATCGCCGTGGCAGTGGCCATCGGCGAGGGCAGGAAGGCCTGCACCTGGTCGGCCCGGTAATTGTTCTGCTTCAGCCACACCGCCAGCTCCAGCATGTCCTCGTCACTGGTGCCGGGATGCGCGGCGATGAAGTACGGAATGAGGTACTGCTCCTTGCCGGCCTCCTGCGAGTACTTCTCGAAGAGTTCGCGGAAACGGTAATAGTTGCCGATGCCCGGCTTCATCATCTTCGACAGGGGGCCCTCGGAGATCGCTTCCGGGGCGATCTTCAGGTAGCCGCCGACGTGGTGCTGTGCCAGTTCCTTCACGTACTCCGGGGAGCGGATGGCGAGGTCATAGCGCACACCCGACGCGATCAGCACCTTGCGGATGCCGGGCAGCTCGCGTGCCTTGCGGTACAGGCGGATCAGCGCGGAGTGGTCCGTGCTCATGTTTGGGCACACGGTCGGATAGACGCATGAGGGCTTGCGGCAGGCCGCCTCGATCGAGCGGCTGCGGCAGGCGAGCCGATACATGTTGGCGGTCGGCCCACCCAGGTCGGAAACGATGCCGGTGAACCCCGGTACGGTGTCGCGCAGCTTTTCGATCTCGCGCAGCACGGATTTCTCCGAGCGGCTCTGGATGATGCGCCCTTCATGCTCGGTGATGGAGCAGAAGGTGCAACCCCCGAAGCAGCCGCGCTGGATGGAGATGGAGAAGCGGATCATCTCGTAGGCCGGGATGCGCGCATCCCCGTAGGAC
>CAZQGA010000080.1:0-8183 GCA_964592735.1 uncultured Chromatiaceae bacterium
AGATTGTGCAGACGGATCCCGGCATCCGTGGTGACACCGCTACCGGTGGCATGACCCCGGCAACGCTGGAGACGGGTGCGATCGTCAAGGTGCCGCTCTTCATCAACGAGGGCGAGGTCATCAAGGTCGATACACGCACCAGGGAATACATCTCGCGCGTACGCTGAGCGTCGCCGCTCACCCGTCTTCGGGGGGTGAGAAAGCGATGACTGCGGCGATATCCGCCAGGCCGAGGCAGGCCATCAGCAGGCGGTCAAATCCCAGGGCCACACCGCAGGCGTCCGGCAGGCCTGACTCCAGGGCTGCCAGCAGCATGGCATCGGGCTCCACATCGGGCAGCCCCAGGGCGCGCCGCTCATCGCGGTCAGCGGCGAAGCGACGCCGCTGCTCGCCCGCATCCGCCAGCTCGTGGTAGCCGTTGGCGAGTTCGTGGCCATCCAGGTAGATCTCGAAGCGTTCGGCGACACGGCTGTCGGCGGGATGCAGGCGTGCCAACGCCGCCTGTGCAGCCGGATATTGCCCGACCACCACCAGGCCCGCGTTGCGCAGTGCCGGCTCGATGACCCCGACCAGCAACAGGTCAAGCCAGGCGGAACGTCGTTCACCGAGGCCGGCTGCCAGTTCCGGCGAGACGCCGCCTGGCACGAGCGCTGCAGCCCGCTGGCGCAGGGCATCGAGTTGCGCCTCAAGCGGGTCGAGCCCGGTGTGCCGGAGGAAAAGATCGCGATAGCCCGTGCGCAGCGGCGGTGGCAGGCGACGCCCGAGCCGGGCGCCAACGGTGGCAATGAGTTCGCAGGTTTCCGTGATGCAGGTATCGAAGTCCTGTCCGTGGCGATACCACTCGACCAGGGTGAATTCCGGGCGATGGCGCGGGCCGAGTTCACCGTCTCGAAATACTTTCCCGAGCTGGTAGATGTCGGGTGCGCCAGCGGCAAGGAGCCGCTTCATGTGGTATTCGGGTGAGGTGTGCAGGAAGACTGGCAGGTCCGGGCGTACGGTGAGCCGGACCGGCACGTTGGCCAGTTGCGGGTCGCTGACCGGATAGCGCACCAGCAGCGGGGTTTCGACCTCGAGCATGCCGCGGGTGGCGAAAAATCCGCGCACCGCGGCCAGGGCTGCGGCGCGCTGCTGCAGGACTTCAAGGCTGGCGGTGGGTCGCCAGTGCACTGGGCTGGCGCTCATGCCCGTGCCGTGGCGAGCAGCCTCCCCAGGGATTGGCCAACGCGCACGCTCATGCCGGCCTCGAGTCCGGCACGCCACTGCGCGGCCCCGGGCGGCAGCAGCACCACCACCGTGGACCCCATGTTGAACTGGCCCATGACGGCGCCGCGCTCGAGGCGGGTGGCGGACGCATCGGATGGATAGTCCCAGCGTGCAGCGCCTCCCCGGCGCGGGAGAACCTCGCCCGCCCAGGCCGTGGAAACGCTGCCGACGTTGAGGGCTCCCACCAGCACGACGACAAAAGAGCCCCAGGCCGCTGCACATTCACAGACGACCCGTTCGTTGCGGGCGAACAGGCGCGGCACACGCGCTGCGGTTGTGGCATTGACCGACCAGAGTTCACCGGGCACATGCGTCATGCGCAGGATCCGGCCGGTGAGGGGCATGTGCACGCGGTGGTAATTGAAGGGCGCCAGGTAGATGGTGGCGAAGCTGCCGTCGCGATAGCGTGCGGCCTGTTCCGGATCGCCGCCGAGCAGTTCGGCAGCGCTGTAGCTCATGCCTTTGACCTGCAGGATATCGTCGCCTTGCAGGGCGCCGATCTGCTGGATGACGCCATCTGCCGGGCTCAGGATGGCTGTCGGCTCGGGATCGAGCGGGCGTGCGCCCGGGCGCAGGGCACGGGTGAAGAAGGCAGTGTAGCTCTCATAGCCCGCCGGTGCCGGCGCAGCGGCTTCGGACAAATCCACGTCATACAGGCGGACGAAACCGCGGATCAGCAGGTTTTTCAGGCTGCGGTTGCGGCTGCGCGTGGCAGCATAGATGCCACGCGCCAGGAGCCGTGCGGGCAGGGCGCGCTGCAGGGCGATGAACAGGGAATCTCGCAATCGGTTTGACACTTTGGGCAGGTTTCCCGAACGGGTCGCGGTAAACTGGCTGACGGCCATTCTACACATGCAGCCCATGGCGGCTGTCCGGATCCGGAATCATGAAGACCACCACTGGCAAGCCCGTGGCGCCCCTCACGGTGCGTGAGCTGCTGGCGCGTATCACCCGCCAGTTGCAGCGGGGTGGGGTGCAGTGCGTGCAGGGCACGGCGAATTGCCGTGACGAGGCGGCCGCGATGATCTGGCATGAACTTGGCCTCGACCATGCGGATGTGTCTGCCGGGGAGCGGCTGGTGACGCCGGCTGAGCGGGAGCGTTGCGAAGCATTGGTGCGCCGTCGTATCGCTGAGCGCCTGCCGGCGGCCTATCTCCTCGGCGAAGCCTGGTTCTGCGGGTTGCCGTTCCAGGTGGATCAGCGCGTGCTGATTCCGCGCTCGCCCTTCGCGGAGCTGATCGCGGCGCATTTTGCGCCCTGGCTTGATGCGGGGCCTGAGCCGCACATCCTCGAGATTGGTACTGGCAGCGGCTGCATCGCCATCGCCTGCGCGCTGGCCTTCCCCGGTGCGCGAGTCGTGGCAACCGACATTTCCGCGGACGCCCTTGCCGTGGCAGCTGCCAACGTCGCACGCCATGGGGTCGGTGATCGCGTGAGACTGCTGCACGCGGACATCTATGATGGCGTGGAGGGCCGCTTCGACCTCATCATTTCCAACCCGCCCTACGTGCCCGCGGCCGACATGCAGTCCGCGCCGCCTGAGCTCGGCTGGGAGCCGCGCGGCGCACTGGTCGGCGGCGGGCCCGACGGGCTCGACCTGGTACGGCGGATCATCCGCGGGGCAGCAGGTTACCTCGGGCCCGACGGCTGGCTGGCGGTGGAGGTCGGGGCCGGCACAGGGGCGCTGGAGCGGGCCTTCCCGCGGCTGGCCTTCCTCTGGCCGGAATTCGAGCACGGTGGCGATGGCATCGCCCTGGTGGCGGCAGCGGACCTGCCGATAGACAATGGCGCCCCGGAGCCGATGGCTCCGGCAGCATGAGTTTCAGCGGGATCGACGGCATGTCAGGTAATACCATCGGCAAGGCGTTCAGCGTGACCACCTTCGGCGAGAGCCACGGCCCGGGCCTTGGCTGCATCGTGGATGGCTGCCCGCCGGGCCTCGCGCTCACCGAAGAGGATATCCAGCAGGATCTGGAACGCGGCCGTCCGGGTCGCTCCCGTCACACCACGCAGCGCCGCGAGCCTGACCGTGTACGCATCCTCTCGGGCGTCTTCGAGGGCCTGACCACCGGCACGGCGATCGGCCTGCTGGTGGAGAACGTCGACCAGCGCTCGAAGGACTACAGCAGGATCAAGGACCAGTTCCGCCCTGGCCACGCGGACTACACCTACCAGCAGAAATACGGCATCCGTGACTATCGCGGCGGCGGCCGCTCCTCGGCCCGTGAGACCGTGATGCGGGTGGCTGCCGGTGCCATCGCCCGCAAGTACCTGCGTGAGCGCCTGGGTGTGGAGATCCGTGCCTGGCTGGCGCAGCTGGGCCCGATCTGCCTGGCCGCGACCGACCTCGACGCTGTCGATGACAATCCCTTCTTCTGCGCAGAGCCGGCCCGTGTGCCGGAGCTCGAAACCTATATGGATGCCCTGCGCAAGGAGGGTGACTCCATCGGTGCGCGCATCAACGTGGTTGCCAGCGGCGTGCCGGTCGGCCTTGGCGAGCCGGTCTTCGACAAGCTCGACGCCGACATTGCCTACGCGATGATGGGCATCAACGCTGTCAAAGGCGTCGAGATCGGTGATGGCTTCGCCGTCGTGGAGCAGAAGGGCTCCCGGCACCGCGACCCGATTACACCCGCCGGTTTCCTGAAGAATTCCTCGGGTGGCACGCTCGGTGGCATCTCGAGTGGCCAGGACATCGTGGCCAGCATCGCACTCAAGCCGACTTCCAGCATCCGGCTGCCCGGGGAGACCGTGGATCGCGAGGGCCATGCCACCGAGATCATCACCACGGGTCGCCACGATCCCTGCGTTGGCCTGCGGGCAGCACCCATTGCCGAGGCGATGCTGGCCCTGGTCCTGATGGACCATTATCTGCGCCACCGGGGGCAGAATGCCGACGTGCGCTCCGGTGTGCCGGTCCTGGCGGCCCGGGTGGAATCCTGAGGCACTTGTATTCAGCGGCTGAATGCCTATCCTGCGCGCGCGGCCGCAGCGGCCGAGCCGAGTCGAGAGAAAGTCCATGAGCAAGGGTTACAGTGTTGCGGTCCTCGGTGCCACAGGCCTGGTGGGTGACACCCTCATGCGCATCCTCGAGGAGCGTGAGTTCCCGGTGTCGCGCTTCATCCCGCTCGCAAGCGAGCGCTCTGCCGGCAAGAGCGTGCGCTTCCGTGGCGAGGATTTTCCGGTCCAGGACGTCGCAAAGTTCGATTTCAAGGGCGTGCAGCTCGGGCTGTTCTCGGCCGGTGCCAGTGTGTCTGCGGTACATGCGCCGCGGGCTGGTGCCGCAGGCTGCGTGGTGGTCGACAATACCTCGAAGTTCCGCTATGACGCGGACATCCCGCTGGTGGTCCCGGAGGTCAACCCGCAGGCCATCGCCCGCTATCCGGCGCGCAACATCATCGCCAACCCGAATTGCTCGACCATCCAGCTGGTGGTGGCCCTCAAGCCCATCTACGACGCCGCAGGTATCACCCGGATCAACGTCGCCACCTACCAGTCGGTATCCGGGGCCGGCCGGCGCATGGTCGAAACCCTCAGGCGCCAGGCAGGCGAATCCCTGGCCGGCCAGCCCGTGCAGGCGGACGGTGCGGCCAAGCCCATTGCCTTCAACGTCATTCCCCATATCGATGAGTTCCAGGCGAATGGCTATACGAAGGAAGAGATGAAGATGGTCTGGGAGACCCGCAAGATCCTTGAAGACGAGTCGATCCAGATGAATCCGACCGCCGTGCGCGTGCCGGTGTACTACGGTCACTCCGAGGCGGTGCATATTGAAACCCGTGAGCGGATTTCCGCTGGTGCAGTGCGTGAGCTGCTGTCGCATGCACCCGGCGTGACGGTTCTCGATGAGGCCCGTCTTGGCGGCTATCCCACCGCGGCAACCGAGGCAGCCCATCGAGACAGTGTTTTCGTTGGCCGGATCCGCGAGGACATCTCCTGTGAGCGCGGCATCGATCTGTGGGTAGTGGCCGACAACATCCGCAAGGGTGCTGCCCTGAACAGTATCCAGATTGCCGAAATTTTGGTGCGCGATTATTTTTAAGCTATAGTGATCCGGCTTTTCAGGGGTTTGCGAGCGGTTGTTGCGTCTTCGTTTCCGAGCGACATAACGTGGCCGGGGCGAAGCCTTATTTTCGGGGTCCGCTGATGTCACGAATTCCCGCTTCCGCAGGTGTGGTCCTGGCCGGGCTGCTGCCCGCGTATGCTGCTGCACTCGGTTTGGGGGAGGTCGAGTCAAAGTCCTTCCTGAACCAGCCCTTTGCAGCTGAAATTCCGGTGTTTACCGATGTGCCGGACGAACTCGCCGGCCTCAGCGTCAGCCTGGCCTCTGCTGACACGTTTGCCCGCTATGGACTGCAGCAGCCAGGTTTCCTCGGCGACCTGTCCTTTGTGGTCGCACCGGCTGCACGCGGTGCGGTGATCCGCATTTCTTCGACCCGCCCGGTGGCCGAGCCTTTCGTCACCCTTTTGCTCGAGTTGCAGTGGTCGCAGGGCCGATTGCTGCGCGAATACACGGTGTTGCTCGATCCACCGACCTTTACTGGCAGTGCAGTGCGCCAGCCGGTACAGGCGCCTGCCGCCGCACCTGCCCCGACGCCGGCCCGGACCCAGGCACCAGCCACCGAGCCTGCCGCGGCAGAACCAGCCGGAGTGGCCGGCCCGGGCGATGACAATCTCCATACCGTGATCCGCAACGAGACACTGTGGAGCATCGCCGAGCATTACCGGACGCCGGACGCGGCTGATATCAACCAGATCATGATGGCGATCTACCGGGCCAATCCGGAAGCCTTCGCCGGCAACATCAACCGGCTGAATGCGGGTGCAGTCCTGCGTATTCCGGATCAGGCGGCGGTGGCCGCGGTCGGCCGGGGCGAGGCGGGCGAGGAAGTGCGCCAGCAGACCCGCGCATGGCAGGAGACGGCCCAGCCGGGTACGGCGGCCCGCCTGGAGCTCGTACCGCCGGCAGCCGAGGTGGCTCAGTCGCCGCCCGCCGCAACGACGGGCACGAATCCGCAGCTTACTGCCGAGATGGAGGAGAGCCGGCGGTTGCTGGCGGTGAAGGACGCTGAGCTGCAGGCTTTGCGCAAGCGCGTCACGGAGCTCGAGAAGCAGGGCGGCGGTACCACTGTCGAGCCGCTGCCTCCGGCACCGGAGGCGGCGGTTGTCGAAGAGCCTCTGGTCGAGGAGGCGCCGGCTGAGGCGCCGGTGGCCGAGGTACCTGCTGCCGCCGACCAGCCTGCCGCGCCCGCCAAGCCGGTACGCACCCGTCCGCCCAAGACGGTCCAGCCGCCGGCAGAGGGTGGTGGCATCGTCGCCAGCATCGGCCAGTTGCTGACTTCGATCTGGCTGTGGATTGCCGCTGCGGTCGTGCTGGTCGGGGCGCTGCTGCTCGCCCGCCGTCGCTCCGCTGCCGAGCGGCCAGAGCCGTGGCAGCCGACGACGGGCCGCGGCTCCAGGGGTGAAGGCAAGGCCGACGCGACATCCAGCCATGGCGACTCCATGGTCGTCATCGAAGAGCCGCCACTGGCGACGGGCAGCTTCGAGCGCCCGGAGCGCCGCGATCGTTCACGCGATGCTGAAGAATCGGCACTCGAGAAGACCTTCAGTGCCGACAGTCCGGTCAATATCGACCAGGCAGATCCACTGGCGGAGGCTGAATTCCACGTTGCATACGGGCTGTATGACCAGGCCGCTGGCATCCTTGCCACTGCCATTGCCCGCGAGCCCACACGCCGTGACCTGCAACTGAAGCTGCTCGACGTCTACTTTGGCTGGGAGAACCGCGAAGGCTTCCTCAAGGAAGCTCGTGCGCTGCGCACGCGCATTGGCACCGACGCCGATCCCGACTGGAAGCGCGTCTGCATCATGGGCAAGCAGCTCTGGCCTGGTGAAGCGCTGTTCGCCAGTGCTGCGGCACCGGCTGCCGAAGACATGGATTTTGCGCTCGACGATGAAGGTGCCGGTCATGCAGGCACGGCTACAGGCAGTGACACGGGCCTGGACTTCGACCTGAGCGGTGTCGAATTTGATGGTGATGCGGCAACCCAGCTGGCGCGTCCCTTTGGTTCTGCACAGACGCAGGAAATCCCGACCATCGAAGCTCCCGGACCGGGGCTGGCCTCCACCATGGAGACGCCGACCATCGAGAGCCCGGATCTCGCCTCGAGCCTGTCGTCGACAATGGAGACGCCGACGATCCAGACCCGGGCAGCTGGCCGGACGATGGAAACCCCGACCATCGAGGCGCCGGACCTTGGTGGAACGGCACGGCTGCGCAGCTTTGCGGACGGGGATGACCACCACGATGAGACCGCGGAGATCGACCTCGAGGATCTTGGCCTCGACCTGACCGGACTGGAAGAGGCAGCCCGTGACATGGCCACGGGGTTGCAGGACGCCTTGCCGGATGACTCCGGGATTGACTTCGATCTCAGCGACGCCACGACGGCTGGCGATGGCGAAGAGAGCACTGCTGAGATGGCGGGCAGCCCAACGCTGAATGAGATCACCAATGCCATGGACCGGCTCGATTCCGGCCTGGATGTGCCGCTGATCGATGACACGGCGGAGCAGCCCGGGATCAGCCAGTCGAGCGATACCATGGCGACCCAGCGCCTCAGTGCGACCAGCGATGAGCTGGAGTCACTGGAGATCGATCTCGACATGGATCTCAGCGCCGGCGATGTGGCGGGCTCAGACCTGACTGCCACCGGCCTCAGGGCGATCGGCGGCCGGCGCCCCGAGGACCCGACCATGACGGAGGTCGGTACCAAGCTCGACCTGGCACGGGCCTATCTCGACATGGGTGATCCGGATGGAGCCCGCAGCATCCTCAACGAGGTCATCGAGGAAGGCGATCCGGGACAACGTCAGGAAGCACGCCAGCTCCTCGACAGCATTGACCAATAGGGGCGGGG
>CAZQGA010000081.1:0-8156 GCA_964592735.1 uncultured Chromatiaceae bacterium
GGCGGTCGGGGTGGTGACGGTGGTGGTTATCGGGCTTGGGGGGGGGGGGCGGCCCGGGGGGGGGGGGGGGCGGGCCCCGCCCCCCCCGGGCGGGGGGGGCACGGGGCCCCGGCGGGCCCGCGACACGGTGATCGCGCTCATGGTCGGCAGCGGGATGGCGGGCCTGAGCCTTGCCCTGCTGACCCGGCCACCGCCCGGCGGAATTTCCACCTTCTTCGTCGGGAACGCACTCGCGCAGGCCGGCGGTCGCAACATCGTCAACGTGATCCTGGTCGATTTCCGCGGCTTCGACACGCTCGGAGAAATCACGGTCGTCGCCATCGTTGCCCTCACGGTCTATGCACTGCTGCGCCGCTTCCGGCCTGCTGCGGAAAGCATCCGGCTGCCCCGCGCGCAGCGTGAGGAGATTGCCCGGCACGGCGCCGTCACGCCGGACCCCATGGCATTGTTGCCCACGGGTGACATGAGATTGCCGGCGGTGCTCGTGCGCCTCCTGCTGCCGATGGCTGCGCTGGTGTCGGTGTACTTCCTGCTGCGCGGCCATGACGCACCGGGCGGCGGCTTCGTCGGCGGCCTGGTGCTCGCCATCAGCGTGATCCTGCAGTACATGGTGGGCGGCACCCTCTGGGTGGAATCGAGGAGCCGGATCCATCCGCCGTACTGGATCGCCCTCGGACTGCTGGTCGCCGTCCTCAGCGGTGCGGGTGCCTGGCTGGCCGCGCAGCCCTTCCTCACCGCGCTGGGCATGGCAGCGGAGCTGCCCCTCATCGGCACCGTGCCCGTGTCCAGCGTGCTGCTGTTCGACATCGGCGTCTACATGCTGGTGATCGGCTCGACGGTGTTGATGCTGATTGCCGTGGCACACCAGTCGGTACGCAGTGGCCAGCGCCGGCCGGCTGCGCAGGACAGGGGAGGCCGTTAGTCGCATGGAAGTCGTGTTTGCCCTGGCGGTTGGCGTCCTGTGCGGGTCCGGCGTGTGGCTGATCCTGCGGCCCCGGACGTTCCAGATCGTGATGGGTCTGGCGCTCCTGTCCTACGCCGTCAATCTGTTCATCTTCGGCTCGGGCCGGCTGGTCAGCGGCAAGCCGCCCGTCCTCGGCATGCAAAGCCCGGTCGACCCGGCGCTGTATGCCGACCCGGTGCCGCAGGCGCTGGTCCTGACCGCGATCGTGATCGGCTTTGCCACCACCGCCCTGCTGCTGGTGGTGCTGCTCGCCGCGCGCGGATTCACGGGCACCGATCACGTCGATGGCCAGGAAGACGGGCGATGAGGCTGGCGGGACAGCTCTGGCTCCAGCACCTGCCGGTCCTGCCGGTCGTCGTACCGCTGCTTACCGGCGCGCTCCTGCTGCTGCTCGGGGAATCACACCGCTGGCTGCGCGGAACCATCGCTGTCGGCGCAACGCTGTTGCAGCTGGCTGTCGCCGTCATCCTGCTGTCCCTCACGACTGAAGCCGGCGCCGGCCTGTGGCCGCAGGGGATCGGCGTTTATGCGCTCGGCGCCTGGCCGGCCCCGTTCGGCATCGTGCTGGTTGTCGACCGGCTCGCGGCACTGATGCTGACGCTGGCTGCGGCGCTGGCGATGGCCACGCTGGTGTACTCGCTGGCGCGCTGGGAGCGCGCCGGCGTCCACTACCACTCGCTGTTCCAGTTCCTCCTGATGGGCCTCAACGGCGCCTTCCTGACGGGTGACCTGTTCAACCTCTTCGTGTTTTTCGAAGTGCTGCTGGCCGCCTCCTACGGCCTGCTGCTGCATGGTTCGGGAACGCCACGGGTGAAGTCCGGGCTGCATTACATCGTGGTGAACCTGATCGCGGCCCTGCTGTTCCTCGTCGGCGCTGCATTGATCTACGGCACCACCGGCACACTCAACATGGCGGATCTGGCACAGCGCGCAACGACGCTCCCTGGCACAGACCGGCCGCTGCTCGAAGCCGGCCTGGGCGTGCTCGGCGTGGCCTTCCTGGTCAAGGCGGGCAGCTGGCCGCTGAATTTCTGGCTGCCCCGGGCCTACGCTGCAGCCGGCGCGCCCGTCGCCGCAGTCTTTTCCATCCTGACGAAGGTTGGCGTCTACGCCGTGTTGCGCATCGGCTCCCTGTTGTCCCTGTCGGCGGCGCCTGCGCCATTGGCGGGCGGCACGCTGTTCTGGCTGGGGCTTGCCACCGTCCTGGCCGGCAGCGTCGGGATGCTGAGCACCGCGCAACTCAGCCGTGCGACCGCCTTCGCGGTTATCGCATCGTCAGGCACCGTACTGGCAGCCGTCGGCCTGGACGCCCACCGCCTCACCGCGCCAGCCCTGTTCTATCTGCTGGTTTCGGTTCTCGCCACAGGCGCATTTTTCATGCTCGGCGGCATGACCGAGCGCACGCGACGGCGCATCACGGCGACTGCCGACGCCGCACCCCTGCCGCCCGTCACCTACAAGGCCTTCGAGCGTGGAGAGCCGGTGCGGGCAGCCGACGAGGAGATCGGGATCGCCATCCCCGCGGCGATGGCTTTTCTCGGCCTCGCTTTTTTCGTCTGCACGATGCTTGTGACGGGGCTGCCACCGCTGGCCGGTTTCCTCGCCAAATTCGCCCTGCTGTCGGCTGCACTCGAGACCAGCACCCATGACGCTGCGGCCACCTGGAGTCTCGTGGCCCTGCTGCTGCTGGCCGGACTGGCCGGACTGATTGCCCTGACGCGGATTGGCATGCGCCTGTTCTGGGGCTCGAGCCAGCACACCAGCCCACGCCTGCTCCTCATTGAAGCCGGCCCGGTTGCACTGCTGATCCTGCTCTGCTTTGGCCTGACGGTGGCTGCCGGCCCGGTGATGGGCTACCTCGATACCCTGGCCCGGGACCTGCACACACCCCGGACCTACATCGACGCCATCCTGGCCCCGCAACCCGCCACGGCATCACTCCGGGGGAGCGAGTGATGACGCGCCGCCTGCCCCTCGTGCTGGCCTTCGCACTGCTGTGCATCTGGCTGCTGCTCAACGACACGCTGGCCCCCGCCCAGCTGGTGATGGGCACCGCACTCGCACTGCTGCTCGCATTCGCCAGTGCACGACTGCGGCCCCTGCCAGCCCGGCCGCGCCGCCTGCCCACGGCCATCCGGCTGCTGGTCGTGGTCCTGTATGACATCGTGCGCTCGAACATCAGCGTCGGACGCATCATCCTGGGCCTGGCACCGGCTGGCGCCGCGAGATCAGGCTTCCTCGACATCCCGATGGAGCTGCGCGATCCGCACGGCCTGGCCGTGCTGGCGATGATCGTGACCTCGACACCCGGCACCGTCTGGGCGCAACTGAGCGCTGATGGCGGCACGCTGCGCCTGCACGTGCTCGACCTTCACGATGAAGCCGCCTGGATCCGCACGATCAAGCAGCGCTATGAGCAGCCGCTGATGGAGATCTTTGAATGAGCAGCCTGCCCGCACTGGCGGCGCAGTTCGCCTCGCTGTGCTTTGCGCTGGCGATGGTCTTCGCCATGATCCGCCTCGTGCTCGGGCCCCGGGCCCAGGATCGCGTGTTCGCGCTCGACACTCTTTATATCAATGCGATGCTGGGCGTTCTCGTCCAGGGAATTCGCACCGGCTCATCCGCCTTTTTCGAAATTGCCCTGCTGATCGCCCTGTTCGGCTTCGCCGGCTCGATCGCGCTGGCGAAATTCCTGCTTCGTGGCGAGGTCATCGAACCATGACGATCGACGATCTGCCCGCCTGGGCCAGCCTGCTGGCCAGCAGCCTGCTCGTCACCGGCGGGCTGCTGGCGCTGATCGGCTCGCTGGGCCTCTTGCGACTCCCGACCTTCCATGCCCGCATGCACGGCCCGTCGATGGGCAACACGCTTGGCACCGGCTGCGTGCTGGTCGCATCCATGCTCGTGGCCTCGGTACTGGCGCAACGGCCTGTGATCCACGAAGTGCTCATCACCCTGTTCATCGTCATCACCTCACCGGTCACGGCAATGCTGCTGATGCGGGCAGCCTTGAGCCGCAGCAGCATCGGAGATCCCGGACAGCCGCAGCTCACCAGGACAGACGCACCGCAGGCGCACGATGCCTCCGGCAACTCCACCGGCGTCTAAACCAGCGTGATGACATCACCCGGCGCCGGGCACTCGGCCGCAATGCCGTAGCGTTCCTGGATCCGGTCGCGCAGCGCGGTTCGCGCATCGTCCTCGCCGTGGGAAAGCACGATGCGGGGACGCTGCGGCGCGATCCCGGCAAGCCAGTCGAGCAGTTCGCTTTGCCCGGCATGGGCGGAGAAGCCGCTCAGGTAGTGGACCGTGGCGCGCACCACGACCGGTTCGCCGAAGATCTCCACGCGGCCGGCGCCATCGGCCAGCGCACGGCCGAGGGTTCCGGGTGCCATGTAGCCGGGCAGGATGACGTGGGCGTTCTCGCGCCAGAGCGTGTGGCGCAGGTGATGCACGACGCGGCCCGCCTCGCACATTCCGGCGGCGCTGATGATGATGCAGGCTCCCTTGCGGTCATTGAGGCTGCGCGATTCCTCGACGGACTCGACGATGCGCAGGTTCTGCAGGTCATGACGGAAGCGACCGGCGCGCACCAGGCGACCGCATTCCTCGTCGTAGAGATCCTGGTGGCGCATGTACGCAAGCGTCGCGGCCGTCGCCATCGGGCTGTCGAGGTACACCGGCAGCGGCGGGATCACACCCTCGCGGGTGGCCGCGGCAATGTGGAACAGCAACAGTTGCGTACGGCCGACGGCAAACGCCGGAATGACGATGCGGGCATGCCGGCGCACGGCGTCGTGCAGGATCTCCTTGAAGCGGGTGACCGTCTCGGCCTGCGGCGGCCGGTCACGTCCGCCATAAGTCGATTCCATGACCACGAGGTCCGCGGCACGCGGTCGCACCGGATCACGCAGAATCGGCGCACCGCAGGGACCGATATCGCCCGAGAACACCAGCACGCGCCGGGTACCGGCATCGTCCACTGTCAGCTCGACGCTTGCTGAACCCAGGATATGTCCGGCCTCGGTGAGCCGCGCCGTCACGCCTGGCGCCACCTGTCGCGACTGCCCGTAAGACAACTCACGCCCGGAGTCCCTGACCCGTTGCACGTCGGCGGCATCGAACAGCGGTGCCAGCAGCGGTTCACCCTGGCGCCGGCGCCGGCGGTTCTCGCGCGCGAGGTCGGCTTCCTGGATACGGCCGAGATCCGCCAGCAGCAGCGAGGCAAGATCGAGCGTCGCCGGCGTGCCGAATACGGGACCCGCGTACCCGCCGGCCATCAGCAACGGCAACCTGCCGGAGTGGTCGATGTGCGCGTGGGTCAGCACCACCGCGTCGAGGGCTGCCGGCTCGACCGGGCCGAGCGAAGCACTGCGTTCGCGCGCATCCGCCCCACCCTGGAATACGCCGAAATCCACCAGCACCGTCGCCGCCCCGGTCTGCACGAGATAGCCAGAACCGGTCACCTCGCCAACGGCACCACAAAACCGGATGCGGATCATCGCCAGGCTCCCCTTAGCCCCGCATGACCGATGCTTGACGCCACGCGAACGCAGAGACGATGATCATGCCCGGTTTCAGCCAACATCAGGGGAGTACGTCCAGTGCTGAAAGAATTCAAGGAATTTGCCATGCGGGGCAATGTCGTCGATCTTGCCATCGGCATCATCATCGGTGGTGCTTTCGGCAAGATCGTGACCTCCATGGTGAACGATGTGATCATGCCGCCCATCGGCCTGCTGCTCGGCAAGATGGACTTCAGCAGCCTGTTCATCAACCTGTCTGGCGAGAGCTACGCCACCCTGGCTGCCGCCGAAGCCGCCAGCGCCCCGGTGATCCGCTATGGATCATTCATCAACACGCTGCTCGATTTCACCATCGTGGCGTTTGCGATCTTCCTGCTCGTCCGCGCCATCAACCGGCTGAAGAAGGCCGAGCCCCCGCCGGCACCGCCGGGACCTTCCGGTGAAGAAAAGTTGCTGGGCGAGATCCGCGACCTGCTCAAGACCCGCTGAACCTTCAGGGCGGCAGTTACCCGCCGACACCCGCGCCCAGCAGCACCTTGCGCAGGACGGCCGAGGCTGCGTGTCGTTCCGTGCCAGACAGCGCCTCGAGTTGGGTGTCGGCGGCCGTGAGCCGCGCCTCGATGGCCTGGTCGGTCAGTTGCTGCCCGTACTCTGTGAGTCGCACATTGACGCCGCGCCGGTCGGTGGGCTCGGCGATACGCACGACGAGTCCGCGCGCCTCGAGCCGGTCGATGCGGGTCGTCATCGCACCGCTGGTCAGCATCGAGGCACGTGCCAGTGCGGTGGCGGACATCTGGTAAGGCGCGCCCTGCCGGCGCAGACCCGACAGGACGTCGTATTCCCACAGCCGCAGGTCGAGGCGGGCGAGGGCACGCTCGGCACTCTGCTGACACAGCTTCGCCAGGAACTGGACGCGCACGACAACGCTCAGGCTCGAACAATCGAGCTCGGGGCGTTCCCGCGCCCACTGGTTCAGCAGCTTGTCGACCTGGTCTTCCATCCCTGGCTAGATTACCGGCCCTTGCCCGGCGGCGTCCATGTATCTTGACATCAAAGTGGTTACGGCTATCTTCTAGGCACGTTATCGCAGAGGCGTCTCATGAACCGCCAGCGGAAAATAGACGAGGACCTGTGGGATGACGGCGATGAGGAGGTTTCCTCCGATCACGTCGTCGAGCGTTTTTTTTCACGCCGCGAGCGTGAACCCGCCGATGTGGCCCACGGCAAGCCCCCCGGTACGCCCCGGCCCAGGCGCCGCCCGGCAAGATCCCCGGATACGGAAGAATAGCCGGTCGCTCAACGTGACCGGCCCGCCATGTCCCCCAGGTGGCGGGCAAGTGCGTCGAGGGTTGCCTCGGGCAGCCAGGCGAAAGGCGGCATCGGCCGCCCACTGCGGTTGTCGGCACTGGACAGGTCCCGGCCAGCCCGCAGGAAGGCCTTGAGCCCGGCAGGATCCGTCCCACGCACGAAGGCTGACTCACGCAGGTTGACGCCGAGGCCTGGCACGCCCTCTGCTGCCGCACCGTGACAGGCACTGCAGTACTGGCGGAACGGGTCATCCGCAGTACCCGCACCAGCAGCCGCATCACCGGGTGCAGCCACATCCACCGGCAGACGCTGTGCCATGCCAAATGGCGCAACTGCAGGTGGCGGCACCTGCTCCACTCCTGCGCCTGCAGATGCCGCAGTGACACCCATGCCACCCGGCATCGAGGCGACGAGGACCAGCGCACCACCGACGGCGGTTGCAGCCAGCAGCAGGCTGGCAGCCGCTTGTCGCCGCCAGGACAGCCGCAGGCGCGGCAGCGAATTGAGCAGGCTCAGGCCCAGGATGGCCGTGCAGGCCAGCACGGCCACCCGCAGGATGAAGACCAGCAGCTCGGGTGCCCAGATGCCGCCCGCCTGGAAGACCCCGGCCAGATTCTCTGCACTGGCGGCCGGCAGGCGTGTCAACGAGGCGTAAACCCAGTTGAGTTCGAAATTCCGCTGGATCACCGCAAACAGGCTGGCGATCAGGGCAAAGCCCAGGGCATATCCGGACTGGCGCAGTGTGCCGAACAAGCCGGACACCATGCCGGCCCGTTCCGGGGGCGCATGGGCCATGAGCAGCGCATTGTTCGGCGAGAAGAAGAGTCCGGTACCGATGCCGATGACGATCAGCGCCGGCAATACCCCTGACGGGCTGGTATCGAGGACTACGCCAAGCAGCATCAGGTAGCCCACCCCGCGCACGAAAGCCCCGGTACTGCTCATGATCTCCGGGCGGAAGCGGTCGGCGGCCCAGCCTGACACCGGGCTCATGAGCGTGGTGAAGAGCGCCGAGATGGCCATGAGCATGCCCACGTCCCAGGCACGCATCTCCAGTGCATTGATGAGCACGATGGGCAACACAAACAGGGTCAGCGGCAAGCTGGCGAACATGGCGGAAAAGGCCACCGCCGCCCGCGTGAATTCGCTGTTGCGCACGAAAAGCCCCAGGTCGATCAGCGGTTCGGCAATGCGCCGCTCGTGGCGCAGGAACAGCCCGGCAAAGGCAAATCCGGCCATGAAGACGAGCCAGGACCAGGGATCCCGCCAGTTCTCCTCCACCGGAAGCTGCGTGCAGCCGTAGAGCACACCGAACATGGCCAGCGTCAGGTAAACCGCGCCGGCCAGGTCGAAGCGCC
>CAZQGA010000082.1:0-8125 GCA_964592735.1 uncultured Chromatiaceae bacterium
GAACGGACAACGGAACTCGAGCGCCTGCAGAAAAAGCTGGCGGATGAGTGTGCCAAGACCCAGGCGCTGCGCAACGAACTGGTCACCCGCGCCGAGGAGACCATCCGCGCCAGCGTGCGGGCCAAGGATGCGGAGACAGAGCTTTCCGTGGCCCGGGTCGGTTCGGAGGCCGTCCTCGAACAGGTTCAGCGCCTCGCCGCTGAACGCGAGGAACTGACCGGGCGCATCGAGCAATTGCAGACCGAACTGACCGGGCGGCGCCCGAAGGTCAGCTATCTGCCAGCGCGGGAGCCGCCCAACCGTTGATGACCGCCTGATCCCGGCCTGCCTTGCTGACGAGGCCGGCTGGCGGCAACGGCACGGTCCCCGTTTGAAAAGTTGGCTGCCGAGGCTAAGCTGGCGACAAACCACACGAGGCCAACAGCATGAAACTCGGCTTTGTCGCCGCTTACGGCACCGCCCGTGCCGAAATTCCCATGGAGCAGATCCTCGAGGCTGAACGCCTCGGCTTCCATTCGGTCTGGACCTCCGAGGCCTACGGGATGGATGCAGTGTCGACAGCCGCCTGGATCCTTGCGCGCACGACCCGCATCCATGTTGGCACGGCGATCATGCAGATGCCGGCACGCACACCCACCTGCGCAGCCATGACGGCCATGACGCTCAATGCGCTGTCCGGCGGCCGCTTCATCCTGGGCCTCGGCCCTTCCGGGCCGCGGGTCGTGGAAGGCTGGTACGGTGTGCCCTACGGCCGCCCGCTCTCACGCACCCGCGAATACATCGACATCGTGCGCCAGGTCGCGGCCCGCAAGGGGCCGCTCGTTCACCAGGGCCGCGAATACCGCATCCCCTACGACCAGCCCGATGCCACGGGACTTGGCAGGCCGATGAAGGGCATCCTGCATGCTGACCCGTCGCTGCGCATTTTCACGGCAGCCGTCACGCCGAAGGGTCTTGCCGCTGCCGGGGAACTGGCTGACGGCGTATTTCCCATCTGGATCAACCCGGCACGTCCTGACCTCATCGAACCGCACATTGCCGAGGGCCTGGCCCTGAGCGGCCGTGCGCGCAAGGACTTCGAGGTGGCGCCGGCGGTCATGGTATCGCTCGACGATGACCTCGAGCGCGCCCGCGCGCCGGTGCGCGAGCACCTGGCGCTTTATATCGGCGGCATGGGACCGAAAGGTCGCAATTTCTACTTCGACTACACCACACGCATGGGTTATGCCGATGCCGCCGGGCGCATCCAGGAACATTACCTTGCCGGTGAACGTGCCGCTGCAGCCGCCGCGGTACCAGAGCAGCTGATTGACGAAGTGGCCCTCGTCGGACCTGCGAGCCGCATCCGCGAGCGCCTCGGCACCTGGAAGGAAGCGGGCCGCAGTGGCCGTGTCGGCAGCCTGCTTGCCGCCGGCTGCAGCGTCGAGGCCATGCGCCTGCTGGCGGGGGAATTGCTGGCGTAATCGTGGATGTCGCTGTCATCCTCGACACCCGTGCGCCCGCAGCCGGGCTGGCGGCGCTCGGCGAACTCGCGGAGCGTCATGGCCTCAGTGGCGTGTGGGTCTCGAGCCTCAATGACTCGCGCGATCCCTGGGCCAACCTGGCGCTGCTTGCGCAGCGCACCGCACGAATCACGCTCGGCCCGATCGCCGTCAACCCCTACGATACCCACCCGCTGAAGATTGCCGCGGGCCTGCTGACGCTCAACGAACTGGCCGGCGGGCGCGCCCGCATCGTCGTCGGTGGTGGCGGTGAGGCGCTGCAGGCGCTGGGCCTGCAGCCGACGCGCCGCGTGCGTGCAGTACGCGAGTGCGTGGAGATCATCAAGGCGGCGATGAGCCGCGAGCCGGTCGAGTATGCGGGCGAACTCTACCAGGTGCATGGCTGCCGCTTCGGCTGGGCGGCAGCACCGGTGCCGCCCGTGTACATCGGCGCCGGCCAGGCACAGATGCTGCGCATGGCTGCACGGGCGGGCGACGGCATCATGATGAGCGATGTGCCGCCCGGCCCGGCCGCACAACTCGTCGGTACGCTGGATGCGGCACTCGCGGCGAGCGGCAAGTCGCGCGAGGCGGGCTTTTGGACGAGCGTCTTCACCGCCTGGCATGTCCGTTCTGACGAGCGTGAGGCGCGGTATGAGGCACGGCGCTGGCTGCTCCTGCGCGGCATCTTCCGGCCCTGGCTGCTCGCGGAGTTCCTCGACTCGGGTGACGTGCGCCTGGTGATGGGAAGCCGCGCGGCCTTCGCGCATGCTTTTGCGGCCGGCAGCCACCTGGTCGAGGGTGTACCCGAACCCGTGCTCGATGCGCTGGTGGACAACGTCACGCTCTGTGGTACACCGGCGGCGCTGGAGACGCTGGTGTGCAAGCTCAGGCGCTTGCGTGACGCCGGCCTCGGCAGCGTGGCATTGCGCCTGTATGCCGATCCGGCGGAGTCGATCCGCCTGATTGGTGAGCAGGTGCTGCCGGCCCTCGCCCGGTAGCCGGTTCGCCTGCGCTGCAGGTCAGGCGTCGTGCCGGACCGGGGCACGCAGGCGCTTGGTCGCCGCCGCCTGCTTCTTGCCCTCGAGACGGCGCTCACGTGAAGCCCGCGTTGGCTTCGTCGGCCGGCGCGTCTTGCGTTTCACCAGGGCGGCTGCCACGAGCTCTGCCAGGCGGGCCAGCGCATCGTCACGGTTTTGTTCCTGCGTGCGATAACGCTGCGCCTTGATGACGATGACGCCATCGCTGCTGATGCGCCGGTCGCTGAGTGCCAGCAGCCGTTCCTTCACCTCATCCCGCAACGAAGACGTGCGCAGGTCGAAGCGCAGGTGCACGGCGGAGGCGACCTTGTTGACATTCTGGCCCCCTGCACCCTGGGCCCGTACCGCGCTGATGGTGATTTCCGCCAGCGGGATGGAAACGGTGGGGGAGATCCGCAGCATGCATTACGCCGTCAGGCCGCGGCGCCGTGGCACTTCTTGAATTTCCTGCCGCTGCCACAGAAGCACGGATCGTTGCGCCCGAGCTTGGGCGTCTCGCGCCGATAGGGCTCGGCGGGTTCGTGGTGATGATCATGTTCATGGTCGTGATCGCAGTCCGGGCCGTGCACATGCGGTTCAGCGGGAAAGGGTGGTTGCTTCTGGATCATGGAAGGGTGCCTGTAGAGGTGCCGGTATTACGGTTATCCGGTTGACTGGAATGCTGCAGGTGGTGCGGCAGTTCGGCAGCGGTGCTGGTGTCGTGCCTGCCGTTCGAAAGCGAGCGCCTTACGCCGTCCTGAATTCGCGGGCCGGGCGGAAGTGCATGGTTGCAAGGTCCGGGGCTCCATACGATGTGCTGATGCGCTCGGCCGGCGGGTCGCGGTACAGCGTGGTGCGCTGGCGCGGCTGGCGGCCGGCGGTACGGATCAGCGCATCCATGCGCTCGGGCGGCAATTCCTGGCCGTGCGCGGCGCCGGCTGCGCGGGAGATCGACTCGTTCATGAGCGTACCGCCCAGGTCGTTGACGCCGCCGCGCAGCGCCTCGGCTGCCCCGGTCTCCCCAAGCTTGGTCCAGGATGCCTGGATGTTGGGCACCAGGGGATGCAGGACGAGCCGCGCCATCGCATGCATGAGGCGCACCTCGCGCCAGGTCGGGCCGGGGCGCGCCCGCCCGCGGCGGTAGAGCGGTGCCTCCATGTGTACGAAGGGCAGCGGCACGAATTCGGTGAAGCCCCCGGTCTGCTGTTGCAGGTCGCGGATCGCGAGCAGGTGGCGCGCCCAGTGCCGTGGTGCCTCGAGGTGGCCGAACATGATGGTGGCCGTGGTGCGCAGGCCGGCGCGATGCGCGGTGGCGACGACGTTGAGCCACTGCAGGGTGTTGATCTTGTCGGGGCAGATCTGCCGGCGGATCTCGTCGTCGAGGATTTCTGCAGCCGTGCCGGGCAGCGTGCCAAGGCCCGCATCCTTCAGCCGGAGCAGGAAGGCCTCGATGCCGATCCCGAGCGTGCGCGCACCCTGTGTCACCTCCAGCGGCGAGAATGCATGCACGTGGATGCCGGGAGCGGCATCTTTCACCGTGCGCAGCACGTCGAGGTAGGTCTGGCCGGTGAAGGCCGGGTGGATGCCGCCCTGCAGGCAGACTTCGGTGGCGCCGCGCGCCCAGGCCTCCGCAGCACGCCGGCCGATTTCGGCGAGGTCGAGGACGTAGGGCGCGCCGCGCAGGTCTTCGTCGGTCTTGCCCTTGGCGAAGGCGCAGAACTGGCACTTGTACGCGCAGAGGTTGGTGTAATTGATGTTGCGGTTGACGACATAGCTCACGGTGTCGCCACAGGTCGCGGCGCGCAGCGTGTCGGCGGCTTCGCAGATGCGGTCGACATCCTCCCCGCGTGCGCCGAAGATGCGCACGATCTCGTCGGGCTCCAGCCGTTCGCCGGCGCAGGCGCGTGCCACCGCCATGCCGATCATGCGGTCGGCGAAGGCACCGGTGGCCGGTGCCGAGGCTGGTGCCTGCGCGTTGCTGTCGCCGGCTGCCCAGGCATCATCGCGCGCAAAGCCTTCGGCGTCCGCGTGGCGCAGCAGTGCCGGGATGATGCCCTCATCCAGCCAGCGTCCACGGTCGCGCACGAAGGCCGGGTAGATCGTGAGACGCTCGACCAGCGTCTTGCCTGCGGCGGCGGTGTGCTGCGCAAGCTCGGTGAGCAGCGGCCAGGGCGATTCGGGGTTGACGTGATCGGGTGTCACCGGCGAGACGCCACCCCAGTCGTTGATGCCCGCAGCGATGAGTTCGCCGAGCCGGCCCCCGTTCAGGTTTGGCGGTGCCTGGATGTTCATCCCCGGGCCGAAGAGCAGCCGTGCCACCGCGATGGTCCACAGCAGTTCCTCGAACGGTGGTGCCGGTGCATCAGCCATCTTCGTGCCGGGCTTGGGCACGAAGTTCTGGATGATGATTTCCTGCAGATGGCCGTGGCGGCGGTGGCTTTCGCGCAGTGCCAGCAGGCTTTCGATGCGCTCGGCGCGCGTTTCGCCGATGCCGATCAGCAACCCCGAGGTCAGCGCGACACCGGCTGCGCCGGCATCATCGATCGCCTTCAGCCGTACCGCCGGAAGTTTGTCCGGTGAGCCGAAGTGCGGTCCACCGCGTGCGGCAAGCCGCAGGCTCGCCGACTCCAGCATGATGCCCATGGAGGGCGCCACCGTGCGCAGCGTGCGGTAGTCGTCACTCGTCAGCACGCCGGGGTTGAGGTGCGGCAGCAGGCCGGTCTCCTTCAGTACGAGTCCGGCCATGGCGCGCAGGTAGGCGAGCGTCGAGGAGTAGCCGAGCGCCGCGAGTGCATCACCTGCGGCCCGGTACCGCAGTTCCGGCTTGTCGCCCAGCGTGAAGAGTGCCTCGCGACAGCCCTGCGCCTGGCCGGCCCGCGCGATGGCGAGTACTGCTTGCGGATCCAGGTAGGCGTTCTTGAGGCGCCGCGGCGTCTTGGCGTAAGTGCAGTAATGGCAGACGTCGCGACAAAGTTCAGTGAGCGGGATGAAGACCTTGCGTGAATACGAGACCACGGCGCCGTGGCCGGCATCGCGCACCGCGGCCGCTGCGGCGAGGAGTGCGGACACAGGCTGGGCTGCCGCGCGGGCTGCGGCCTGCTCACCGTCGAGATTCTGCCAGTCGTCCATGGTTGCTGCAGTCGTCAGTCGTGCGCTTGCAGGCGCGTGCAGATGCCGCTGTCTTCGAGGTACCGGCGGGCTTCGCCGCCGGCAGATTGTTCGCACAGCCAGCGCACATCATCCACGGTGTCGAGGTCCCGCGCAAAGCCCGCCAGCAGACCCGGTGCCGGTGCAAGGCAGCAGGCGGCCACGCCCTGCTCCCGGGCGGCCTCGAGATGCCGCCGGGCGCTGTCGGCACCGAAGCGGCAAGGCACGACGCCCGGTGGAGTCATGGCGAGCGCATTCGTGCCGCCGTCGGCTGTCGCTGGCACGATGGTGATTCCCTGCGCATGCGCGGCGAGCAGGGCGTCGATGTCGGCGGCGGTGAGCAGGGGCAGGTCTGCCGGCACGATCACCGCGGTATGGGCGCCCTCGGCGGCGAGGACGGCCATCGCGGCGTCCAGGTTGCCCGAGAGGCCAAGGGATGCGTTGTCCGCCAGCCAGCGGCAGCCGGTCTCGCGGGCCAGCTCGCGCGCGGCGGCGTCGCCCGTGATGATGGCGATCGCATCGATGCCATGCGCTGCCTGCAGCACGGCGATGGTCTTGCGCAGGAGGCAGTGGGCGAGGGTGGTGCGCTCGTGCTCGTCCAGCGCCCCGGCGAGCCTGCTCTTCGCGCGGTCGAGCGACTTGACCGGCAGCAGCGCCCAGGTGGCCTCCACGCCCTGCTCCTCAGGTCCGGCGCAGTGTGCCGGCAAATTCCAGCGCAAAGCGCGCCAGTGCGATGCGGTCCTCCAGCGAGCGCATCACGGTGCCGGTGGTGACGGCACGGATGCCGAGCGCTTCCACCGCGGCGGCCTCGGCGGCATCCGCGTGGTCGAGGACCAGGCCATCGATGAGCCCCCGGTAATGGCGTGCGATGCTCGCCTGGGTCACCGGCAGGCCGAGTTCGCCCATGATCTTCGCCGTCGGGCCCTTGATGGCCTGTCCGGCGACGATCGGCGAGACCGCCACACGGGGCACGCTCGTGTGTTCCAGGGTCTTGCGCAGCGCCGGGATGGCGAGCAGCGGATCGATGCTGAGCCAGGGGTTCGACGGGGCGATGACGATGGCCTGGAGGGCTGGATCGCTGAGCGCTGCCATGGCGGTGGCGGGCGGCACCGCCTCTGCGGCGCCGGCGAAGCGCACGGCGCTCACCACCGGTTCGGCACGCTGGCGTACGAAGTAGTCCTGGAAGGCGAGCACGCCGGCTTCGGTCACCACGCGGGTCTGCACGCGGCTGTCGCTCGCGGGCACGATGCGGCTGCCGATGCCCAGTCGCTGGCCCATTTCGCGCGTTACCGTTGCCAGCGTTTCCCCGGTGTCGAGCCGTCGCGTGCGCTCCACGTGCATGGCAAGGTCGCGGTCGCCGAGGCGGAACCAGGTCTCACCGCCGAGGCGCGCGAGTTCCGCCATAAAGTGCCAGGTTTCATCGTTGCGGCCCCAGCCCGTTTCTGCGTTCACCAGCCCGGCGAGCGTGTAGAGCAGCGTGTCGATATCCGGCGAGATGGCGAGTCCGAGGTGGCGGAAGTCGTCACCGATGTTGGCGATGATGGTGAGTGTGCCCGCCGGCAGCGTGCGGTCGAGGCCGAGCGCGAGCTTGGCACCGCCGATGCCGCCGGAGAGCAGGACGACGCTGTGGCTTGCGGCAGGTGTCACGGCAGCCACAGCTCAGCGGAACAGGTCTTCGCTGCGTGGGCGCAGTGCTGCCCGCGCCGGTACGTCCGCGCCACCGCCATTCGCCCCGCGCAGCAACACGACGGGCGTGCCCTCGGCGGCCTCGCCCATCACCAGCACCGCTGCGGCTGCGAGGCTGTCAGCTGGTGCGATCTCGCTCACCTGCAGTGGCCGGCCGCCGAGGTCACGCTGGCCGCGCAGGTCGCGGAAGGGTTCCACGCCCGCCGTACCGATGGCGAGGCCTACCGTGCCGCGCCGCCAGGCACGGCCGACGCTGTCGGTGATGATGATGCCGAGGCGTGCGCCGCTCGCCTGCTCCAGCGCACGGCGCAGTTTCATGGCGGAGGCATCCGGGTCCTCCGGCAGCAGCAGTACCTCTTCATCGTCGCCACCGAGGTTCGAGCGGTCGATGCCGGCGTTCGCGAGCACGATGCCGAGGCGGTGCTCGGCGATGATGAGGTCAGGCCGGGTGCGGACGATGTCGCGTGATTCCTGCAGGATCAGCTCGACGATGCGGGGATCCTTGCGGGTCCCGGCAGCGAGCGCCACGGCCCGGGGCGAGGGTGTCACCGCCGCGAGCCGCCGCAGGCGGCCTTCCGCTTTCGAGATGATCTTCTGCGTCACGGCCAGCACGTCACCGTCGGTGAGTCCGAGGCCCGCCTGCTCGAGGGCCGCGGTGAGCAGCGCCGCAAGGTCATCGCCCGGAGCGATGACAGGCAGGCCCGGCACCGGCGTGAACGAGAGGGCGGGGGCGATCATGTTGTGCTGGCGGGCAGCCCGCCTGGTGCCAGCGCCCTCAGGCGCCGGCCTGCC
>CAZQGA010000083.1:0-8078 GCA_964592735.1 uncultured Chromatiaceae bacterium
ACGCCCCGGAAGCTTCGGATTCAGAGCAACCTGGCCTGCGACGGCGGCGCCCGTGGCAGGACCTTGCCGCCCTGTTCGCGCATCTGAAATTCATCAACAGCGTGCACGACAGGATCGACCGGATCGCACTGGTCACCAACAGCCCTCTGGGATCTTTCGCCGACCATGCGCTCGGTCCGCTGTTGGCGGCCAAGGTCCGCCGATTCGACTACGACCAGCACGGCGAGGCCATGGACTGGCTGAAGGACTGAGCCCCCCACCACGGCAGGCCCCACCTGTTCATCCATGTTAGTGTCACGCCGATGGAAACGGCCGACCCTGGCTTGACGATCGCCATCGCGCTGCTGGCGGGGCTGGCAGCGCAGGCCGCCGCCCATCACCTGCGCCTGCCCGGCATCGTGCTGCTCCTGGCCACGGGTGCCGTCCTCGGCCCGGACCTGTTGCATGTCGTCGATCCCGACAGCATCCGCCCCGCGCTGCCTTACCTGGTGTCGTTTGCGGTTGCCGTGATCCTTTTCGAAGGCGGAATGAACCTGAAGATCGGGCGGCTGCGCCGCGCCGGCAGCGTCATCCGGCGACTCATCACCCTGGGCTGCGCGGTCACGCTGGCCGGCGGCACCCTCGCTGCCCGCCTGGCACTTGGCTGGTCGTGGCAACTGTCGTTCCTGTTCGGCGTGCTCGTCATTGTCACCGGCCCCACGGTGGTCACGCCGCTGGTCCGCCGCATCCGGCTGCAGAAGCACCTGCGCACCGTCCTCGAGGGCGAAGGCGTACTGATCGATCCCATCGGCGCGATCTTTGCCGTGGTCATTCTCGATGTTCTGCTGCATCCCACCCTGGAGTCCGCGCTCAACGGCTTTCTGGAGATCGCCGCAGGCCTGGGGCTGGGCGCCCTCTTCGGCTTTGCGGCCGGTCACCTGCTGGCGGCTGCGCTGCGCTGGCGCGGCCTGATTCCCGAAACGCTGCAGAACGTCTTCGTGCTCTCGGCGGTGCTCTCGCTGTTCTATGCGGCCAATGCGCTGGTGGCGGAGAGCGGACTGGCGGCGGTCACCGTGGCCGGCATCGTGGTTGGCAATGTCCGCACCCTGGAGCAGCGCGACCTGGCCGAATTCAAGGAGCAGCTCACCATGCTGTTCATCGGCATGCTGTTCGTGCTGCTGGCGGCGGACATCCGCTTCGCCGAACTCGAGGCGCTGGGCCTAGGCGGCCTTGCCACCGTGGCCGCGCTGATACTGTTCGTGCGGCCGGCCGGCGTGGCCATCTGCACGCTGGGCTCCACGCTGAACGCCCGCGAACGATTGTTCATGGCATGGATGGCGCCGCGTGGAATCGTGGCCGCCGCGGTGGCCTCGTTCTTCGCCTTGCGCATGGACGAGGCAGGATTCGTCGGCGGATCGGCGCTGCAGGCGCTCGTGTTCCTCGTGATCGCCGTCACCGTGACGATCAACGGCCTGACCGGCAGCCCGCTCGCGGCATTGCTCAAGGTCCGCCTGCCGCGCCCGCGGGGCTGGCTGATCGTCGGCGCCGGGCCGCTCGGCCGCGTACTGGGCCGCGCGCTGCGCGATGCCGGACAGCCGGTGACCTTCCTCGACTCCGGCGCCAACGAGTGCCACGAGGCCGAAGAGGAAGGCTTCCCCGTGGTCTTCGGCAACGCACTGGAGGACAGCACCCTGCTACGCGCCAATCCGGAGCTGTTCGTCGCCTGCATTACCGTGACACCGAACGAAGAGGTGAACTTCCTCGTGGCGTCCAGGGCGCGGGAGGAGTTCGACCTGCCCGAAATCTGGGCCGCCATCCAGGCACGCAACGGCAACCTGACCCGGGACATGATCCGCCGCATCGACGCCTCGTTGCTCTTTGCCGGCCAGAGCGATCCGGCGGACTGGGCGGCCAGGCTGCGCAAGGGCGGCGTGGCGGTGGAATGCCGGGAATACCGGCGGCGGCGTGCAATCGAGGTGACGGACCACGGGCTGGTGCCGGCCAGCCTGCGTTCGGCCCTGCTGCCGCTGCTCCATTACCGCGGCCGCGGCCTTCGCCGGGTCGGCCCGCTCGGTGAGGGCTCCCGGATACGCCGACGGCAGCGGGTCAGCTTCCTGCTGGTGGAATCGCGGCGCGAGGAGGCGACGGCCTGGCTCGCCGAGCAGGGCTGGGAAGCGGTTGCCCCGGTCGCGGAGCCCCCGCCGGCGCCGAAGGAGCCGGCTGCGGCCGAGGTTCCATCCTGAACAGGCACGCGCCCTTCGGCCTGCAGGCGGCAATGGCGCGAAATCGGTACCGCTTCGGGAGATCGTGCAATGACCCAGTGGCTTGACCCGGTGATCGACTGGATCGGACATGTCAGCCCGAGCCCCTATCTGCGCGCGCTGGCCGCCATCGTGGGGTATCTGTTGCTGGCGAAGCTGGTCGACCTGCTGGTCACTGCGACGCTGAAGCGCCTGCTGCGCCACTGGGCGGGATCGCGGCGGGAGGATGCCGTGCGTCTGGCCCAGCAGACGGTATTTCGTTCGGTGGCATTGGCCGGCCTCATGATCGCCGCCGCCCTGGTCGGCCTCCTGCCCCGCATCGAGCGCATCACCCTCTCGATCATCGACTCGATTCTCATCCTGCTGTGGATCGTGGCAGCGGCTCGCGGTACCGCGCTGCTGCTGGAGGCGCTGGGCCAGCGCCCCGCTCCGCCGACATGGGCCAGGCCCACCATCGCCCCGCTGTTCAACAACATGCTGCGGATCGTGCTGGCACTGGCCGGCGCCTATGCCATCCTGCTTGCCTGGAAGGTCAACGTGACCGGCCTCGTGGCATCTGCCGGCATCGTCGGCCTCGCCCTGTCATTTGCTGCGCAGGATACCCTCGGCAATCTCTTCGCCGGGCTGGCCATCCTGACCGACCAGCCCTACCGCATTGGCGACTATATCGTTCTGGACTCCGGCGAACGGGGCCAGGTCACCCACATCGGCCTGCGCAGTACCCGGATACTCACCCGGGACGATGAGGAGATCAGCATCCCGAACGGCATCATGGGCAAGGCCAAGATCATCAACGAATCCGGAGGTCCTCACGTCAAGTATCGCGTGCGCGTTGCCGTCGGCGTGGCCTACGAATCGGATGTGGACCAGGTCATCGCCACCCTGTTGAACGTGGCAAGCGAGCATCCCAGCGTCTGCGAAACGCCCAAGGCCCGGGTGCGCTTCCGTTCCTTCGGCGACTTCAAGCTGAACTTCGAACTGCTTGTGTGGATCTCGCAACCGGCATTGCGTGGGCTTACCCTTCACGAGCTGAACTGCGAGATCCACCGGACCTTCAGGCGCGAAGGCATCGAGATTCCGTTTCCGCAGCGCGATTTGCACATCCAGGACTGGCGCCCCGGGGCGCAGGAATCGTAGCCGCGGGGATCCCGGCCATGTGCAGAACGCCGCTGCGGGCGACGATGCTAGGCCGACGGGTGGAGCGGCATGATGCGAAACGACGGCGGGTTGTAGTCCTTCGGCAGGTGGTCGGCGGGGACGGTGGACTGGTTGCCGTCGCGGGCGGCGACATAGCTGGGCGACATGATCTCGACCCCGGCCTCGTTGAACCGATCCTGAATGCCCTGGTGCAACGCCGAGTAGATCGAAGCCATGCGGTTCGGCGCATCCGTATAGGCGTTCAGTTCATAACTCACGTTGAAGTCGTTGAGGGCTGTCTGCAGGACGAACGGTGCCGGGCTAGTCACGATGCCGTCGGTACCGGCGGCAGCCGCCACCAGCAATTCGTGAACCTTGGTCCACGGGACGTCATAGCCGATGGTCACCGTGGTGTGCAGGATCAGGCCAGCCTGATCGGCGCATGCGCTGAAGTTGATGATGTGGTTGTTGAGCACCATCGCGTTGGGAATGGTGATTTCCACGTTCTTGATGGTCCGAACCCGCACCACCAGCAGATCCTTGCCGATTACGTCGCCAACGGTATCGGCAATCTTCACCCGGTCGCCGTCGCGAAAGGGCCGCATGTAGGTCAGCACGACGCCGGCCACGATGTTGGCGATCGCGGAGGTCGACCCCAGCGAAAACAGCAGGCCCAGAAACAGCGAGATGCCCTGGAATGCCGGAGAGCCGGAACCGGGCAGATAGGGAAAGATGACCACCGCGGCGAAGGCATAGGCGAGAAACCGCAGGATCTTGTAGCTTGGCATCGCCCACTCGGGGTAGAACCCGGCGATGGTCATCGACCCGCGGCTCAAGGCAATGAAGAACAGCCGGGCAAAGCGCAGCAGATAGTGTGTGACGAACAGGATGACCGCGATATAGAACACGTTCGGCAGATAGCGGATGAGCCCGCCGCCAACCACCCGGAATGCATCCCCCATGGTCTGCTTCAGCATCACGGCGAGTTCGGTCGTCCACGGAAAGGCCCCCAGGACGACTTGCGCGTAGACGACCACAGCCAGGAATATCAGCACCACCTGCAGGAATCGCGAGAGCTGGATCAGGCCGTCGACCACGCTTTCTGCCGGCAGAATCTCGGTACCGCGAAACTTGAGGGCATGGATATAGCGCAGTCCGGCTTCCCGCATCGCCGCGCGAACCCGTGGTGCGAACTTGTTGATGCCGTAGATCGCAAGGATCAGCACCAGGGTTGCCGCCACCGAGATCACGGCGCCGATGATCAGGCCCTTGGCGCTGCGTCCCTGGAATTCCTGCTCGAGTGCGCCGGCGAGCACCACGGCATAGTCCGCGGCGAGCTGCTGGCGCGTGCGGCCGGTCGGCCGCGCATCGGCATCGGTGACCGAGAGCACGAACTGGTCGCCGGCCATCAGCTCGGTGGAACGCGCGCGTTCCTCGGTGCGAATGCGTCCGAGCACGGACTCGCCCTCGCCGACCGCCTTCTCGATGCGCTCGGCGATGGCCGCTGCGCGCTCCCGCGGCGTCAGACGCCCCAGCTGTGCCCGGACCTCGAACAAAGGCTCGCCGCGGAAACGCACGACCTGCGCGCCGTTGCCCGCGCCCGTCTCACGCACGGCAGCAGACTCGGCGGTGTCTCCACGACCGGATGGCTCACTCCGTGAATCCGCCACGGGCGGCGCCGGTTCGCCGGCGCGGGAATCGGTGGACGGAGCGGGTGCGGGAAACGGCAGTAGGCCCTGCGACTGGCCGTGCGCAATGGCTGAGACCACCGACAGAACCAGTGCCATGGCCACTGCGGCAGGTACCTGCCGCCTGCATGAATTTGCCATCGGCCGGCAGTGTATCATCGCTGCGCTGGGACCCGGGGGGTGTCTATTCAATGAACATGCGGCCGGGATGGCGGGCGACGGCGCGGCTGCTGGTGCTGGCCGTATTTCTTGCCGGCGGCTGCCATCAGAAGGCACGGGAGAGTGGCGGCCGCGAACCCGACCCGGCGCTCGTGCCGAGCGAGATCGTCGTGCTGCCCAACGACCTGACGCTGAAGGCGGGCGATACGGTGCAACTCTCGGCACAGGTCAACGATGGCGCCGGCCAGCCGATCGGCGGCGCCCCGCTCGTATTCCGGACTTCCTCCCCGTCCGTGCTGCGCATCACCGACCATGGCGCCCTGACCGCCGTGGGCGCCGCGGGGCGCGCCACGGTCAGCGTCAGCAGCGGCTCGCTGACCCGGCCCCTGCGGGTGACCGTCCAGCCGGGAATTCCCGCCCGTATCGCAATTCTCGACGGCGACCAGCAGCAGGCAACGGTCGGCACCAGCCTGCCGAAGCTCATCGCCGCCCGGATCAACGATTCCTTCGGCAACGCGGTCAGCGGGGTTGCCGTCCGGTTCGCGCTGGCGCCCGGACAGGGCAGCATCCAGCCCGCCGCCTCGACCACCGATGCCGAAGGCAGGGCCAGTGCGGCCTGGACGCTCGGGACGGCAGTCGGGCAGCAGATTGCGCAGGTGCGCATCGATTCGAGCGATGTCATCGCCGACGTGACCGCCACCGCACTGCCCGGCCCGCCGCAGAAGCTCGATCGGGTGGGCGAGGCCGATGGCGCCGTGGCTGCGGGTGATACGGTGACATTGCGCGCCCATGTCCAGGATGCATACGGCAATTCGACTCCGGAGGCCGGTGTGGAATGGCGGATCGTGGAAGGCTCGGGCACGCTGGCGGCAACGAACAGCCGTGCGGATGCCTCCGGTATCGTGCAGGTGCAACTGACCACGGCGCCGAAGACGGGGCGGACCATCGCCACGGCCACGCTGTCCGGCGAGGCGGGCGGGCGCGCGAGCCCGCCGCCGGTACGTTTCATCATCGACACCCGGCCTGGTCCGGCAGCCAGCCTGGCCATTCGTGCTGGCGACAATCAGAAGGCCAGAGCCGGTCGAGCCGTCAAGGTACCGCCGGCGGTTGTGGTGCTGGATGCCAACGGCAACCCGGTGTCCGGTGCGATCGTGCAGTTTGAGGTCAGCGCAGGCGGCGGTACCGTTGAGGGCGCATCGCAGGCGACCGACAAGGAGGGCGTTGCCCGGGTGCAGAGCTGGATCGTGGGCCCGCCAGCTACCGCGTCGGCCGGAGAGTCGGCGCCGGCTGAAAGGGCCGCCGCTACCGCCGAGGTGCCGCAGGACCCGGCCGCTCCTGCGGCAGACAATGAACTTACGGCTTCCGTCGACGGGGTTGACGAGAGCGTGATTTTTCATGCCTCAACGCTGCCCGATTGACCGCGACCCCGCGCAGGCCGCCGGCACTGCCGCAAACCGGCCAGCACACCGATGACCTCCATACCCAGCCTCGATCCACACGCCATCGCCGTCCTGATCGGTTTGGTACTTGCGTTCTACGTAATGGCGCGTGATCGCGTACCCATCACCGTCACCAGCCTCGGCATCATCGGCGTGCTGGCCCTGGGCTTCCAGCTTTTCCCCTACGAAACGGCAGCCGGGCCGGTCAACCCCACGGAGTTCTTCGCCGGCTTCGGCCATGAAGCGCTGATCGCCATCGGCGCGCTGATGGTGCTCGGGCGCGGCCTGCTGATGACCGGAGCCCTGGAGCCGCTCGCCTGCGGGCTGGCCGCCATCTGGAAGCGCAGCCAGACGCTTGCCATGCTGGCCGTGCTGCTGAGCTGTCTTGGCTTGAGCGGTGTGCTCAATGACACGCCGATCGTGGTGCTGATGACCCCGGTCCTGATGAGCCTGGCAGCCCGTACCAGCACCGGACCGGGGCCCCTGCTGATGCCGATGAACTTTGCGGTGCTCATCGGCGGCAGCGCGACGGCCATCGGCACGTCGACCAATCTGCTGGTCGTATCGCTGTCCGCCGACCTGGGCGTGGCACGCTTCGGAGTTTTCGAATTCACGCCCCTAGTGATGATGGCTGCGCTCCCGGCCCTGCTGTACCTGCTCGTCATCGCGCCGCGGCTGCTCGGCAATGCGGGCCATGCGCCGGGGACCGCGGATCCGCGGGAGTTCTTTGCGGTCATGCGGGTGGATCCCGGTACCTACGCCGACGGCCGCACGCTGTCGGAAGTACTGAAGAGGGGCGCACAGCTGCGTATCCGCGCGGTGCAGAATGCGGCGGGGCGTTTCGTCGCCAAGCTGCCCACCCTGCCGATCAGCGCCGATTTCCGACTGCACCTGAGCGGTACGGCTGCCGACCTCAAGGAAGCCGAGAACCTGCTGGGCGGCAAGCTGCGGGCTGACACGGATCTTGGCCGGCTGCCCGATCCGTCGCAGCCTGACGAAGACCTCGAACTCATCGAGATGATCGTGTCGTCGGATTCGGCGTTCGTCGGGCGCCGGCTTGGCGATCTCCGATTCAGCCTGCGCTTCGGGCTGCAGCTGCTGGGTATCCACCGCGAGCAGGACATCCCGCGCGATCCGAACGTCAGGAACTGGATCCTGCGCGCCGGCGACGTCCTGCTGGTCCAGGGCGCCGCCCGAAGCATCGACGGCGTGAAGCAGGAGCGCGACCTCCTGGCGCTCGATGGCAAGGTCAGCCTGCCGCGCACGGCCAAGGCGCCGATTGCCATCGCCATCATGGTCGCGGTGGTTACCGCCGCAGCGACCGGCATATTGCCGATTGCGGTGGCAGCCGTGCTGGGTGCGGTGCTCATGCTCCTGACGAGGTGCGTATTGCCGAGGAACGCGGGCCAGGCGAT
>CAZQGA010000084.1:0-8042 GCA_964592735.1 uncultured Chromatiaceae bacterium
GGGCGACGGCATCCAGATCGGCGCTGCCCCACTCGGTGTCGAGGCCGTTGATGCGGACCACGATCTCGCGCTGGCCGTAGCCGCCGGCTGCCAGCGCCTGGATCACGGCGTCGCGTGCAGCCGCCTTCGCCGCCGGTGCAACGGCATCCTCCAGATCCATGATGATGACGTCGGCCGGCAGGGTGCGCGCCTTTTCGAGTGCGCGGACGTTGGAGCCGGGCATGTACAGCGCTGAGCGCCGGGGTCTGGTCATGATGGTGGTCTTCTGGTGACGGGTGCGGGTACCCTGTATACATGCTAACGATCTATCACAATCCGGGCTGCAGCAAGAGCCGGGCGACCCTGGCGATCCTCGAGGACAGTGGGGTGCCCCTGCGCGTGATCGAGTACCTGAAGACACCGCCGGATGCCGCCGGGCTGGCGCACATCGTGGCGATGCTCGGCATCAGGCCGGTGGAGCTGGTACGCCGGGGCGAGACGATTTTCCGCGAGCGGTATGCTGGCCGTGAACTCGACGATGCGCAGTGGCTGGCGGCGATGGCGGCGCACCCGATCCTGATCGAGCGGCCCATCGTGGTATCCGCGACTGCTGCCGTCATCGGCAGGCCACCGGAGAAGGTCCGCGAGCTGCTGGCAGCCGTGCACGGCTGAGCACCATCACCGGATGCGGTCGCCGTCCGGTGACGACGACAGCGTGCCAGCCAGCCGGTGGCTCGACGCCAGGATGCAGGATCGCCGATACTCGCGCGTCCGGGTCCGGCAGGCCCCGGTTTTTTTGAATACGGCTGATCCGGCGATGACCGGCGTCAGCGGCAACTCAGCAACGGGAGAGCAGGATGCGCGTGCAGAAGATCATGAGTACGGATGTCGTTGCCAAGGCTGCGCGCAATGCGGGACAGGCAACTGCCGGCAGCCGGAAGAAGAAGGCTGCGGGAGCTGCCGCCGCGGTGAAGGCGGGCAGGAAGACGGCTGCACCGGTAGCCACGATCAGCGGCCGGCTGACGCCATCGCTCGGTCGCCAGCGCAAGCGCCAGCCTGACAGCGCGCGACGGGCGCCAATGCCGGCGACGTCGCGGCGTCTGGAGAAGGACGCGGGCGGACGCAATGCCAGCACGCTCGGCCCGGCCTACATTCGCGATGTCGGTGGCCTGCTCGATGCCGCGGACAAGGATTATCTGCGCCGCAAGCTCGGGCGCAAGCTGGGCAAGTTCGGTACCACGGTGGTGCGGGCCAGCGTGCGCGTGGAGGACATGAACGGTCCGCGTGGCGGCGTGGACAACCGCTGCGTGATCAAGGTGGTGCTCAACGGTCTGCCGAGCGTGATCGTCGACGAGCGTCACCACGCCCTCCAGGCGGCAATGGACCAGGCGCTCGACCGTGTGGAGCGCGCGGTGCGCCAGGCTTTGCAGCGTCAGCGCAAGAAGCCGCTGCGCTCGAAGACTTCGGCAGGCGGGCGCGCCAACGTGCGCGATCTCAAGCGGGCCTGAAGATCCGCTCCAGTGCCGCATCGGTCGCCGCCGTCCGCGGAGCTTCGATGCCGAACAGGTTTGCCAGGGCCTCACGCAATTCAGCGGTGCTGGCGAACTGCCGCCGCTCGGTGCCGCGGTCGGGATCGTGAAGCCGGAATTCGTCGTTGAATATGCTCTGGCGGCGCCGGCCGGTCGCGCGTGCAACCAGCAATACCTGCCGGAAGCGGGAGGCGGGATGGGCGGAGACGTACCAGTTGGCCACCTGATAGTCGACAAAGCGCTGCGGTTGCAGATCGAAGGTATAGACCGGTTGCCATTCCCCGCGTTGTTCGACCTCGAGCTGGTAGCCATCGCCCTGTGACAGCAGCCGGTAAGGCTCGATGGGTGTCTGCTGGCTGCGGCCAATGGCCAGTTCAATTGGCCCCGGCAGTGTGGCTCCACCGAATCCGGTATCGGCGATATAGCTGCTCCCGGGCAGATCGATCCGGAGCAGCATGTGCGTGCGTGGACCGATGGTACCCGGCGGTGCTTTCCAGATGACGCGGGCTGCGAGGCCGGTGACGGTGAAGCCCAGGCGCTGCAATACCGCGGCAAACAGGATGTTGTGTTCGAAGCAATAGCCACCGCGCCGGCTGCGTACCAGCTTCGCCTCCAGGGACGCGAGATCGAGGGGTACCGGGTCGCCGGCGAGGCTTGCAAGGTTCTCGAAGGGGATGGCATCGATGTGCCGCCCCTGGATTTCCCGCAGGACGGCAAGCGTCGGTGCCCGCTCACCGCGATAGTTGATGCGCTCGCAATAGGCGTCGAGATCGAGTGTGGCGAGTTCGGGCAATTCCAGGTTGGCCATGCGCTATCTTGGTCACAGGGTGCGAGGCCCGTCAACGCGGCTGCAGCGCTGCCTGGGGCACAGCCCATCCCCTGCGAGTGCACCATGTGGCGGGCTTACCCTGGTCTCAGGTGAAGACATCCGCGTGACGCTTCCGCAATACGCCTTTCTCGACCTTGCCCATCGTGTTGCGGGGCAATTCCGGCACGATGAAGACCCGTTTTGGAACCTTGAACCCCGCCAGGCGCTCTTTCGCCGCAGTGATGATCCCGGCTTGCGCAGGCACAACCCCGGCTGCCGGTACGACGATGGCCACCACGGCTTCGCCAAAGTCCGGGTGCGGCACGCCGATCACCGCGGACTCGGCGATGCCGGGCAGCGAATCGAGCAGGATCTCCACTTCACGTGGGTAGACGTTCAGTCCGCCGGTGATGATGAGGTCTTTGCTGCGACCGACGAGGGTCACATAGCCATCCGCGGCGATCACGCCCTGGTCTCCGCTGCGGAAATAGCCGTCAGCGGTGAAGGCTTCGGTGGTCTTTTCAGGCTGGTGCCAGTAGCCCTGGAAGATATTCGGGCCACGGAGCTGGATTTCACCAGTCTCGCCGGCAGGCAGCGGCCGGTCATCGGCGCCGGCGATGCGCAACGTGACCCCGGGCAGCGGCAGGCCGACGCTGCCGGCACGCCGCTCGCCGCTGAGCGGATTGGAAGTGTTCATGCCGGTCTCGGTCATGCCGTAGCGTTCGAGGATGGCGTGACCGCTGCGGTCCTGGAATGCTGCGAAGGTCTCTGGCGACAGCGGCGCGGAGCCGGAGATGAACAGTCGCACGTGGCGGCAGATGGTGCGGTCGAGGCCAGGCTGCTGCAGCAAGCGGCTGTAATACGTGGGTACGCCCATCATCACGGTGGCGTCGGGCAGGGCGGCGAGCACTGCAGCCGGATCGAAGCGTTCGAGGAATAACAGCCGTGCGCCGCTCGCCAGCGCGCAGCCCAGGCCGACGAACAGGCCGTGCGCGTGGTAGAGGGGTAGCGCATGCAGCAGGCGGTCGGCAGGCGTGAAGCCCCAGGCTGCGACCAGCGCAGCAGCGTTCGAGGCGAGGTTGCCGTGGGTGATCATCGCGCCCTTGGGGCGCCCGGTCGTGCCGGAGGTATATAAGAGGACCGCGAGATCGCCAGCCTCGCGCTCGACGACGCCAGTCTCCGGCTCCTGCAGTGCGGCAGCAGCGGCAAGGCTGCCGCTGCCATCGGCGGCGAGCGTCAGTATGTTGCAGCCTGGCGGCGCGAGCGTGCGAAACAGCGCGGCGCGGGCCGGATCGCAGACCGCCAGTGCCGGGGCGGCATCGGCCAGCAGGAAAGCCAGCTCCTCGCGCTGGTAGCCGTCGTTCAGGGGGTGAAAGACGAACCCGCCGCGCAGGCAGGCCAGGTACAGCCAGACTGCCTCGATCGACTTCGCCACTTGCACGGTGATGCGGTCGCCTGGGCGCAGGCCGCGTGCGGCCAGTAACCTCGCGAGGCGGCCGCTGGCCTCGAGCATGTCCTGCCAGGAGTACCCTGTGCCACCCGGACGTTGGAGGAGGGGGCGGCTGCAGTCCTCCGGCGCGGCTTGCAGAAAGAGGGCGAAGAGGTTGGCGTTCATGGCTTTTATGGTGCTGGATTCGATCGGATTATCTACCGGGATACCGGGGTGTGCAGGGCTGTCGGTCGTTTTATCCGCGGGGTGTGTGGCATGGGAGCTGTCATGGCGTCCCCAAGCCCGGCGTCAGGCTTATGTTTAATGCTGAATTCCAAGAAGTTTTTTCTTGTTTTCCGTTGCAAACAGGTCTAGCTTGACGCTGCGAGGGACGATTCTGCGTGGTGTGGAGACAGCCGCGCAGCGCCGTACAACGAACAATAACGACGGTGAAACCACTATGAATTCTGCTCTTCGGACACTCATGTTGGCTGCGTTGTCAGCGGTGCCATTGGCGTCACAGGGCGCCACCGTCACCACCTGCGGCGCTTACATTTGTTACGAATACGACAATGCGCAGGCAGCGGTAACGTTGTTTGGTACACCGACCCGTGTGGGCGACGATGTGCAGTTCATGCCCTGGGAGTTTTACGCCCTGTCTGAGGACGGTACTGGCCTGCCCGGCAGTGCGTCCGCAGCGTTCGTGTTTGACCGCGTTTATACCCTGACAGGCGCCGAGATCCTGAGTGTGGCGGTACGCGATGAGGGTGATTACGAGATCGTTGGCGACGGCTCGGTCGGCGCCCAACTGGGTTTGCAGGTTGACAGCAATATCGGCACCGATACCACCAGCGATTCTTCGTCGTTTACTGCGAGCGGGGACTCCGGCGGTCCGAATCTCTGGAACCTCGCAGCCACCACCTGGCCGGAGGCCGTCTTTGCCGGGCTGGCCAATGACCTGAAGGTGACGATCTCGAATTCGCTGACGGCCGGCAGCAGTGCGGGTGAGTACGCGTTCATCCACAAGAAGTTCACCCTGGTCACCCAGTGGTTGCCGGCAACCCAGGTGGTGCCGGTGCCAGGCGCGGTCTGGCTCCTCGGTTCGGGCCTGGGTGTCCTGGGTGTGCTGCGTCGCCGGAGTGTGTCCGCCGCGAGCAGGTAGGAATTGATTTACAGGAGCCCGGATCAGGAATAAGGTTTGGCGCGACGATATCCCGCCGATCGCGGACGCTCAACAAAGGCACAGGCGCTGACGGGTTCTTGAGAGCCCGGGCGACACATAACGAAAGAGACAGGGGGCGGCAATCGTGAACATCAAGCATCTGGTGACGCTGGCGGCAGCAGTGTCTGCCTTGGGCCTCGCTGGGCCGGTCGCTGCGGCGACCATAACCGATTGCGGACCGACCGTCTGCTATCAGTACGATAACGCACAGGCCGCAGTGTCATGGACCGGCCTGCCAACCCGCGTTGGCGACGATATGCAGTTCCTGCCGGCGGCGTTCCTGGCATCGTCCAATGGTGCGGGTTTCGTAACCGCGGGTCCTGCCAACTTCGTCTTCAGCCGGGTCTGGACCCCGGGCGCCCAGGAAATCCTGAGCCTGATCGTCAATGAAGAGTTCGACTACGAGATCGTCAACGGCGGCAACGTTCGCGCCACGCTTTACATGCAGGCGCGCAGCAACATCTCCTCCGGCGATGGTCTGAGCAATCTCTGGACCATCAACCCCACTGGCGACAGTGGTGGTCCGCAGATCACCACGCTGACCGGGACACTCGGCACGGCTGCTGCCTTCAACCAGCCGGCCAATGACATGCAGGTCAGCGTCCAGAACACCCTGCGCGCTTACGCCGCTACGGGTGAGCTGGCCTGGATCCAGAAGAAGTTCACGCTGGTCACGCAGACCGTCGTGCCGGTACCAGCGGCGGTGTGGCTGCTCGGTTCGGGCATCGGCCTGCTCGGCGTCATCCGCAGGCGCCAGGCTGGCGTTTAGATCCGGTCCTCGCCTTCTGTCTTTTGCTGCCGGACCCCGTCCATGTGGCGGGGTCTTGCTTTAGCCAGGCTGTTGTGCCCTTTCCCGCCTCGGCAGGGTTCTTTTTGACGGCTCTGGGAAGCCTTGTACTGTTGCGCAGCCGTCGATCGGCAGCCTAGTGCGGCTGGCGGTGCTGGTAGCCTGCCGGACCCGTCAGCGCGGCATCCGGCTTGGCGGCATCGATGCCCCAGCCCCTTGCCAGCTTTTTCAGCTCCCGTTGTGTCATGGCCCGGCGCTTCACCAGCGCTGCTGCAGCGGCATGGGCGATACTGGCAGCGCTGACCTCGAAATGCCGATGCAGTGCCTCGCGTGACTCGCTGAGCCCGAAGCCGTCCGTGCCGAGGACGGTATAGGGGCCAGGCACCCAGCGGGCGATTGACAACGGCAATGCCTTCATGAAATCGCTGGCAGCGACAAATACGCCTTCCTCGCGCTCCAGCAGGCTCTCCACCCAGGGCTTCTCGTCGCCGCCCAGGCGCTGGTTGCGTTCCTGACGAAGTGCTTCACGACAGAGTTCGTTGTAGCTGGTGATGCTCCACACGTCGGTGGGCACGCCTGCTGCCTCCAGGAGCCCGGCGGCTTCCAGCACTTCGGTCATGATGGCGCCGCTGCCGAATAGATGCGCCTTGCGACGGCCGGCGGCCGCCAGCGCGGAGCGCCGGAAGCAGTACATGCCACGCACGATGCCGTCGGCAGCCTCCGCAGGAACCGGCGGCATGGGGTAGTTCTGGTTGTAGAGCGTGATGTAGTAGAAGATCTCTTCCTGCCGTCCATACATGCGCTCGATGCCGTCGCGCACGATGACGGCCAGTTCGCCGGCAAAGGCGGGATCGTAGCTGCACAGGTTGGGGATGGTGCTGGCGATCATGTGTGAGTGGCCGTCCTGGTGCTGCGGGCCTTCGCCGTTGAGTGTCGTACGCCCGGCGGTACCACCGAGCAGGAAGCCGCGGCAGAGCATGTCCGCTGCGCTCCAGATCATGTCGCCGACGCGCTGGAAGCCGAAGATCGAATAGAAGATGTAGAACGGAATCGTCGGCACGCCGTGCACGGCATAGGCCGTGCCTGCGGCGAGGAAGGAGGCCAGTGCGCCGGCCTCGCAGATGCCCTCCTGGAGGATCTGTCCGTCTCGCGCCTCGCGATAGGGACTGAGCGTGGCGCTGTCCACGGGCCGGTACTTCTGGCCCTCGGATGAGTAGATGCCGTAGCGGCGGAACAGGGCTTCCATGCCGAAGGTGCGGGCCTCGTCCGGAACGATGGGAACGACGAAGCGGCCGAGTTCGGGGTGCCCCATGAGCTTGCTGAGCATGCGCACGAAGGCCATGGTCGTTGAGAGTGCACGTCCGGCCGAGCCGTCCAGATGCTCCTGGAAGAAATCGAGATCCGGTGCCGTGAGGGCAGGGCATTGCACCACGCGTCGGGGCCAGGGTCCGCCCAGCGTTTCGCGGTGCCGGCGCAGGTAGCGCATCTCGGTGCTGTCCTCGGGCGGCCGGTAAAACTCGGCGCGGGCTGCGGCATCGTCGGACAGTGGTATGCCGAGGCGGCGCGCTGCCTCGACGCGTTCCGCGGGTTCGAGATTCTTTTTCTGGTGCACGACATTGGAGCCCTCATAGCCCTGCATGCCATAGCCCTTGATGGTCTTGATGAGGATTGCCGTGGGCCGGTCCGTGGCCTGGACGGCACGGTGAAACGCCGCGTAGATCTTGCGCTGGTCGTGGCCGCCGCGGCGAATGCAGCGGATTTCTTCATCCGACAGCACGGCCATGATCCGCGCCAGCTTCTCGTTGTCACCGATCCAGTGCTCGCGCACCTCCTGGCCGCTGGAGACGGAGTACATCTGGTAATCGCCGTCCACGGCCCGCTCCATGCGTTCCTGCAGCACGCCGTCGTCGTCGATGGCGAACAGCGGGTCCCATTCGCCGCTCCAGATCACCTTGATGACGTCCCAGCCGGCGCCGCGGAAGCTGCGTTCGAGTTCCTGGATGATCTTGCCGTTGCCCCGCACCGGGCCATCGAGCCGCTGCAGGTTGCAATTGATGACCATGACCAGGTTGTCGAGGCGCTCACGCGCGGCGATGTTGATGGTGCCGAGCACCTCGGGCTCGTCGGCCTCGCCGTCGCCGACGAACACCCAGACCTTGCCGCCGTTGGCAGGTTTCAGGCTGCGGTTTTCCAGGTACCTCGCAAAACGTGCCTGGTAGATGCCGCTCGGTGTTGACAGGCCCATCGAGGCGCAGGGTGCCTGCCAGAATGAGGGCATGTTGCGCGGA
>CAZQGA010000085.1:0-1254 GCA_964592735.1 uncultured Chromatiaceae bacterium
CGGCTCGCGACCCATTTCGCGGATGTGCGTCAGGTAATTCACGCCGACGCAGAGGATCTTGCCCGGTCTCGGCACCACTGGCTCGAATTTCACTTCCGCCAGGCCAACCACCTGCGGATTACTCAGTGCGACAGCGGCAGCCGCGGCCAGGGCATCCGCCGCCAGGGCAGCCCCGAGGTCGGGATAGCGGGCGACAAACGTCGCGGGAACCGGCCGCAGGCCGTCCTCTGTCACCAGTCCGTAACCGGGCACACCGCGGATGCGGAAGCTCGCAAATTTCACGATGGCTGGCTCCTCTCCGGGCAACAGGGCAGTTTCCGATATTATAGGCAGTCCAATCTGCCTGACGATGATTGCCGATGCCAGCGTCGGCCGGTATCGCCCAAAGACGACAAGGTCCGATGCACCTCCCAGACGCAAGCCTCCTGCGGCAGCAGGCCTACATCGATGGATGCTGGACTGCTGCAGCCTCAGACCTGACCGCAGAAGTCCGCAACCCTGCGACCGGCAACATCATCGGCACGGTACCGCGCATGGCGGCTGTCGATGCCCGACGCGCCATCGGCGCAGCCCATGCGGCATTGCCAGCCTGGCGCTCACGGCCAGCAGGTGAGCGGGCCGACATCCTGCGGCACCTGCATGCGCTGATGATCCGGCACCAGGAGGAACTGGCCATCATCATGACCGCCGAGCAAGGCAAACCACTGGCCGAATCGCGTGGCGAGATCGGCTATGCGGCTTCCTTTATCGAGTGGTTCGCGGAAGAAGCCCGGCGCGTCTACGGCGACATCATTCCAGGCCAGCAACGTGACCGGCGCATCCTCGTGCTCAAGCAGCCGGTAGGAGTCGTGGCCGCCATCACACCCTGGAACTTCCCCTCCGCCATGATCGCCCGGAAGATGGCCCCGGCACTCGCGGCCGGCTGCACCCTCGTCGTGAAGCCCGCGCTCGAAACGCCGTTCTCGGCCCTGGCGCTGGCTGAACTCGCCGCGCAGGCTGGCGTACCCGCCGGCGTCTTCAATGTCATCACCGGTGCAGGGCCGGAGCTCGGCACCGAGCTCACGGCGAACCCCCTTGTCCGCAAGCTGAGCTTTACCGGCTCCACCACCGTCGGCAAGCTGCTGCTTGCCCAGTGTGCCGGGACGGTGAAGAAAGTCTCGATGGAACTCGGCGGCAACGCGCCCTTCATCGTTTTCGATGACGCCGACCTCGATGCCGCAGTGGCCGGTGCCATGGCCAGCAAGTACCGCAACT
>CAZQGA010000085.1:1264-8038 GCA_964592735.1 uncultured Chromatiaceae bacterium
TCTGCGCCAACCGCTTGCTGGTGCAAGCCGGTGTCTACGAAGAGTTTACGCGGCGACTTGCTGCCGCGGTGGCACAGTTGCGGATCGGCGATGGCCTGCAGGGCGAGACCGACCAAGGTCCGCTGATCGACATGCACGCCGTAACGAAGGTCGAAGCCCACATCACCGACGCCGTCGCGAAGGGTGCGCGCATCATCACCGGCGGTCACCGTCACGCGCTCGGCGGCAGCTTCTTCGAGCCGACCATCCTGGTTGATGCCACGCCAGCCATGCGGCTCGCGCGCGAAGAAACCTTCGGCCCGGTGGCGCCCCTGTTCCGCTTCACGACCGAAGCAGAGGCCATCCACCTGGCCAATGACACCGAGTACGGCCTGGCGGCCTACCTCTACACACGGGATCTCGGCCGCAGTTTCCGGGTCACCGAAGCACTCGAGTACGGGATCGTCGGACTCAATACGGGCATGATCTCCACCACCGTGGCACCGTTCGGGGGCGTGAAAGAATCAGGCATCGGTCGTGAAGGCTCCCGGTACGGCATCGAGGACTACCTCGAAATCAAGTACCTGTCGATTGCCGGTGTGGATGTGTCATGAAACCAGCCGGCCGGAAACTCGTTCTTCTCACCGAAGGCCCGATCAGCCGCAATGTCTTCTCGCTGATGTTGCCGATGACGCTTGGCATGATCGCCATCGTCCTCAACAACCTGGCCGGCTCGTTCTTCATCGCCCGCATCAGCACTGAGCAACTGGCGGCCATCAGTTTCACCTTTCCGGTGAGCTTCATCGTCGGCATCTTTGCCATGGCGCTCGGCACCGGCACGTCATCCGTGGTCTCACGGCTCTTCGGTGCAGGCAGGCGCGAGGAAGTCAGCCGCATAACCGGGCACGCCATGCTGCTCGCCGTGGCCTGCGCCGCAGTCGTGCTGGTCGTCGGGCTGCTGACCATCGACCCGCTGTTCCGCCTGCTCGGTGCCGATGAAACCACGCTGCCACTGATCCACCGCTACATGAGGATCTACTACTGGGGCGGCATCTTCATGGTCGCGCCCATGATCGCCAACTCGGTGCTGCGTGCAGCGGGCGACGCGAAACGCCCAGCCATGATCATGACCACATCGGCCGTGCTCAACATCGCCATCGATCCTGTGCTGATCTTCGGCCTGTTCGGCTTTCCACGCATGGAGATCGAGGGTGCCGCACTCGGCGGCGTGATTGCCAACGCCATCACGCTGGCGCTCTCGATCTACTTTGTCATGTACAGCGAACAGCTGGTGAGCCTGCGAAATTTCATGCCCAGGATGATCGGCGATTCCTGGCGGCGCATCCTGCATGTCGGCCTGCCTTCGCTCGGCAGCGGCCTCGTGGCACCACTCACGACAGCCTTCATCACCAGCCAGGTCGCCCTCTATGGCCAGAACGCGGTAGCCGGCTTCGGCATGGCCGCACGGGTCGAAGGCCTGACGCTGATGGCGCTGATGGCCCTGTCAGGCGCAATGACGCCCTTTACCGGACAGAACTTCGGGGCCGGACAGCTCGACCGGGTGCGTGAGGGGGTAAAATTCGCCTACCGCTTCGCGCTGGTCTACGGCCTCTGCGTCACGGTGATCATCTTCCTCTCCGGTGGCCTGCTGACCCGCCTCTTCGGCCTGGATGCGCTGGCGAGCGAAGCAGCCCTCCTCCAGATGCACATCGTGCCGATCAGCTACATGGGGCTCGGCGTATCGATGACCGTCAATGGCGCCCTCAACGCGCTGGGCAAGCCCATGGCGGCCATGCTCATCTCGATGTCACGGACCATCGCCGTATACGCCCCCCTGGCCTGGGTGCTGGCGCACTTTTTCGGGCTGGTGGGCATTTTCATTGCCGCAGCCACCGCCAATTTTGTCGCCGGCGGCGTCGGCATGGCCTGGTTCCGCCTCGCCTTCAGGGAGCTGGTGGCCGACCACCAGGCAAAGGCCGCCACGGCGCCCCGGCTGGCCTGATTCCCAGGGACAGCTGAACCGCGAAGGCCGCCACAGAAAGCCGGGGCATCCCTGGCATAGGCTGGCAGCCATGGAAAACCGCCGGAACTACTACCGCATCCTGCAGGTTCAGCCTGGCGCACCGACAGAGATCATCCGCGCCAGCTACCGCACGCTGATGCAACGGCTCAAAGCCCATCCGGACCTCGGCGGAAACCACTACGACGCCACCCTGATCAACGAGGCCTATGCAGTCCTGACGGACCCGGCACGGCGGGGTCGCTACGACCGGCAGCTCCAGGCACAAATCTGTGATAGCCGGTCAGGCAAGTGGGCAGCGCCGGCAATGCCAGCCGACGCGGACCCGGGGGAGGTGCACTGCCTGTTTTGCGATGCACCACATGCCCCGCAATCTGCACAGCACGCGGACGCGTGCTGTATCCGCTGCGGCAGCCCACTGCAACCGGCGACGGCCTGGCAACTCGCTGCGAGTGGTCAGCGGGGAATCCTCCGCCTGCCCAGAAACCACGAACTGCGGGTATTTACCGGCTGGCCACAGCCGGTGATCCAGGCCTGTTCCCGCGACCTGTCCCCCAATGGCATCGCCTTCGTGACCCGGGAGCTGCTGCCCCCCCAGGCGGTTATCAAGCTCGACAGCGCGTGTTGCCAGGCGGTTGCGCGCATCACCAACATTCGCATCGACGACGCCGACCCGGCTGGCAGCTGGCTGGTGGGAGCGGAGTTCCTGAGCGTGATCTTCCCCCGCTCGCGGGGGAGCTTCCTTTCCACGGAAGCCTGAAGCAGGCCATTGGAAGCCTGCCAATCATCGACGACCAGGTGGCCGGCAGCGCGGAACTTTCCCGGCATGAATCCCGTCACAGGCTGCGCTGTTGCGCAGCCTGCGGGCACGCCATTGAGAAAGAGCAGACACGTTACAACTTGGTACAAAGTGTTACGCGACTGAAAGGAAGTGGCAGTACCTGGCGCTTAAATTGGCACCATCGGATACGGATACGACGGGCAAGGAGGGCCAGGCATGAACAACCGCTGCAAGCTGGGCATCTTCGAGCAGATCGAGGGCGTGGCAACTGCCATTGTCGCAGTGATGTTTCCGGTGGTGACGCTGGCCGTCTTGCTCTAAACGATCATCGCGAAAGAACGGAACAGGCGCCGACCCCCCTCCCTGGGTTGTCTCCCCCCCCCTCCCCCAACAGCCCAGGGGGCGCCTGGACCGGACGATGAACGAGCCCCGCAGTGCGGGGCTCTTTTTTTAATGGCAGCGCTTGCAGCTGGCGACCTGCGCCAGTTGTTGTTCCCGTGTGAAGGCAGGACCGGGCGGCCAGGTCGTGTCGTGGCAGTTCCCGCAGGCCAGTTCCCGTTCGAGAACCAGCCGGTGCACCTGGGTGAAGTGCCAGAATCCCGGCTGCTCCTGCACCAGTCGTCCGACAAGCGCCTGCGGATCGGCAGCCGTGGCCGCTGATGGTGGCATGGGCAGGCTGGGCGAAATCAGGCTACTCGACCCTGCTGTCCGGGCAGCGTCGGCTGCCGCCGTCCGTCCCGCGATGCGTCCCATCAGCAGCGATGGACCCAGGAAAGTGCCGCTGCCGCCATGGCTGCCATTGAGGCCCGCGATGCCGGTTGCTTCGCCCGCCGCGTACAGGCCGGAGATGGGTCGTCGCTGCGCATCAAGCGCCCGCGCGTCGTGGTCGATCGCGATGCCACCCATGCTCTTGCGCGTCATCGGATAAAGCCGGATCGCATAGAACGGCGCTTTCGCCAGGGCCGGCGGCGGGCGGCTTCCCGCCGGCACACCGAAGCGGCCGAAATCGTCGTCCCTGCCCTGCTTCACGAAGTCGTTGTAGCGCGCCACGGTTGCCGCCAGCGCATCAGCCGGCAGGCCGGCTGCCGCAGCCAGCGCAGGAAGATCATCGGCCCGGCTCACGAGGGACGGATCGTCCATGATCTCGTTGCCGATGACTTTGCTGTCGAGCCATGGCCCGCCGCGGATCATGAGTTGCGCACGTGCCACCTCATCGAACACGAGCCAGTAGCCGGGTGGCGAGCGCGACAGCACCACCGCCTCGATCTCCTTCGATGGGGCCGCTTCGTTGATGAACCGCCGGGCGCCGGCGTCCACCATGATCGCCGCGGGATTCAGCACAAGCAGGCCGCGCCGACCGGAAGGATCGCGCGGATTGCGCAAGCCGGTGACATACACCAGCTGCCGGTCCATGCGCTCCAGGGCGGCACCGGCAGCTGTGGCCAGATGCAGGCCACTGCCCCTGGCGAATTCGCCGGAACCGACATAGAGCGGCTCCGGCACCTTGCGATCCACCGGCCAGTTCTCCCGCACCAGCGCATCGTTGCTCTCGAAACCACCGGTGGCGAGCACTATGGCAGCTGCCCGCAAGCTCGCCTGGCGCCCGCTGCGCAGGTCGCGGATCGAGACACCCGTGACACCCCGCCCATCGCGCAGGAGTTCAGTCACCTCGCGATTCCAGAGGAAGCCGATGCGCTCATTGCGGAGCGCATCGCGCAGCATGGGCAGAACCGCACTGGCTGCCGCACCACGCGCAAGATGGAAGCGTGGCACGGAATCTTCCGGGTTGGGCAGGATCATCGCGAAGTCCACGCCCCTGGCCGCCAGCCAGTCGTGGACTTCCGGGCGCGAGCCCTCGACATATCGACGTACCCACCAGGGATCGGCATCCTCACCCCAGGCAAGGATGTCCCGGATCGCGAGTTCGACATCGTCGTGGTAGCCCATCTTTTCCTGGAGCGGCGTCCCGACGAACGAGAAACCGCTCGCCAGCACCGCGTGGCCACCACCCACCGAGTTGCTGTCGATGACGAGAACCTGCGCACCCGCCTCGGCCGCCTCCAGTGCTGCTGCAAGCCCGGCAATGCCGGCACCGATGACGATGACATCCGCATGCCGGTTGCCGGCCGGTGGCCCGACGCAACCGGCAGCCACCACAGCCAGCGCCGCGGCCAGGTGCACAAACCACCGGGATGATGCATGAAACGATGGGAACACGGGCCAGTGATGCCGTTTCATGGGTTTCGCCCTCGCCCCTGCCCTTCAGTCGAATGCCGCAGCACTACATCTGTGCCGGTCATCTGCGGCAGGGCTGTCATCTGGCAGGAAGAGCCCACAGACACAACACCGGTAGCGCCGGGTTACCTCAGCTGCGCCGGCGGCATGAAGTAGAAGCGCACACCGAGGTTAAACCGGGTGACATCGCCGGAAAAAGTCAGCCCGGCACCAACCGCGACGTTCTTCACGACCTCATACACCGCTCCGAGCTTGAGTGCCGTGTCATCGTCGAAGACATCCTCGTAAAGGATGCCGCCGTTGAGTTCCAGCTGCGGATTGACCATCAGCCGGACGAGACCCTCGAGGCTGTACCCAATCTCATCGTCATCGCCAGGCTGGTCCAGGTTGGCAAATACGACCCGCGCGCGGCCCACCAGATCCAGGCCCGGGCGCAGGGATGTATTGAAACCGAATCCTGCCTTGATGGCGTCGTAATCGGCACCGTGGTCAAGGCTGGCATTTTCGTAACTGGCGAGCGCATGGATATTGCGATTCAGGGCATAGGAGCCATCCAGCAGAAGTCCGCCACCGTCACCGTAATGATCAAGATCGGTATGCAGGTAGCTGACTTCTGCATAGCTGTAGCCTGGCTGCGCAGCCGCCATGGCAATGCCCGGCACCGCCAGGCCAAGACATGAAATCAGCATCCACACCGCGTGCTTGCCGCCTTTTCGCATGGTCTTTTCTCCAGAGAAGCCATTTGCAAACTGACCAGAATCCGTGCTGTCACCGATATGCGGTTCACGTGGTTCCGGAGCCTGCCGCAATTATGCCCGATGGTGACATTGCCCTGCAGCCGGCGCATTTCCGTGCATTGCATGGGGATTGGCGCAATTACGACAGTAACAGGCGGGATTTTCACCTCGCCAGCCCTGCTGGCTGCTGCTGTGATTGCCGATGCCGGCACCAGCCAGGCAATCAGCGGAGGCGAAGCTCATGCAAACGTTCGTGCGGCAACTGGTACTTCTGGCGACGATCCTCGCTTGGGCAGCACAGACGGCGCTCGCAGGCACCGTCGTGGGCCGGGTCAAAGGCCAGTTTGAAGCGACACCCACCGGAGCCGTGAGCTATACGATTCCGATTGACGTCGCCACCGGCATGAACGGACTGCGCCCGGCCGTGGCCCTGGTCTACAACAGCCAGACCGGGCGCGGGGAAGCGGGTACCGGCTGGTCGCTGACGGGATTTTCCGAGATTACACGCTGTCCCCTGACCCATGCCCTGGACACGCACACACAAGGCGTGCGGTTTACACGCCAGGATCGCTTCTGCCTCGATGGCGAACCGCTGGTTCTCGTCAGCGGGACTTACGCGGCAAATGGTGCGCAGTACCGTGCCGAAAAGCACGACTATGGGATCGTGACCTCGGCCGGCACACAAGGCTCCGGCCCGCAATCCTTCGAACTGCGGCGGCCAGATGGCCTGGTTTACCGCTACGGCAACGATGCCGACTCACGCATCGAGGCGGGCGGCAGCAACGAGGTCCGCACGTGGGCGCTCAACGAGGTCGAGGACCGTTTTGGCCAGCGCATGGCATTCCAGTACATGGAAGACGGCGTAACGGGCGAATATCACCCGGTGGAGATCCGCTGGACCTACGGTGCCGGTGAATCACCAGCCCAGGCGCGCTACCGGCTGAGCCTTGCCTGGGAACAGCGCCCGGAAAGCGACCAGCGCAGCGGCTTTGCCTGGGGAACCCAGTGGCGCGATTCTCGGC